>JAAEMD010000362.1 GCA_024225875.1 bacterium | reverse complement strand
TGTTATCCTGGATGATATTTTAACTACAGGTTCTACAGTATCTGAAATTGCCAGGCTTTTAAAAACATATGGCGCTGATGAAATATATGTGCTGACTGTTGCCAGTGTTAAAGGGTAGATTTTTTATCTATTCAAGATTACTTCTGATATTTTTTATCGTTTCTTTGTAATTATCTGTTTTAAATATCCCGGAACCTATGACAAAAGTATCAGCACCGGCAACAGAGGCTTTTTTTATATTATGTTCTTTTATACCGCCATCAACTTCTAATAAAATTTTTCTACCTGATTTAGTGATTATATCTCCTGCCTCTTTAATTTTTGATAAAACAGATGGTATAAATTCCTGATTAGCAAAACCAGGGTTTACGGACATTATTAGAATCATATCTATTTTATCAATCACATACTTTAGACAGGTTAGTGGAGTTGATGGGTTAAAAGCCAGTCCGGCTTTACACCCTTTATTACGAATTAACTGCAGGCTGCGATCCAGATGCTTTGTTGCTTCAGGGTGAATGCTGATAAAGGAAGCTCCAGCTTCAGCAAATTTGACTATCAGATCATCTACAGGCTCTACCATCAAGTGTACGTCAACAGGAGACATTATGCCATATTTTATAAGAGATTCACAGACAACAGGTCCAAAGGTTAAGTTTGGAACATAATTATTATCCATAACATCAAAATGTATCATATCAGCACCGGCATTTATGACATTTTGAACATCCTGGCCCAGGTTAGCTAGATTTGCTGAAAGAATTGATGCTGAAATATAGTATTTACTCATCAGTTATTATTTTGCCTTATTTTTGGGCTGAGACTGTTTTTGTGCTTCTTTACCTAGATTCACTTGTTTGCTGCCTAAATCTTTTTTTATTTTATCCTGATGTTTTTTTATTTGGTGATCTAAAGTGTTAGTTAAGGCCATTTTTGCGATATCAATTTTAAATGATTTAAATATCCTGTTATCATCTTCTGACATATAGCTGCCTCCTTCTTGTTTATTATAATAATTGTTAATTTATCTGGATATTGTAATCCTTGTAATTGTTTTATCGTGAACAATTGTTGAAATAATGTATTGATATATAGTGTTGTAAATTTCGACTTTTTCTCACTACCGTCCGGGGAAAATGAAAAACTCAGACTACGCCTGAGTTCAAATAGAAAAGGTTCAATTTTGTTTTGGGAAATACAATTTTAAGACAAAAAAAGGCCTCCGAGTATATAATTTGATTTAAAGCAGATCAAACAAACCCTGAGGTTAGAATAATGAAATATCAAAGCACCGTAATCCGATCTGCTCATTAGATGCAACCGTAATAAATGGTTATGCCATAGCATTTATCCCTGGGCAAAATACAGGACGTAGAAAGGTGCTTTAAAACGACACTTGCGTTTCTTAGCTGTTTTCTTAGCTGGTTTCTGGTATATAGCTGTTCCAAAGTAAAATGTCCGACACTGAAGTTTTCAAATGACTTCGTTTATGTACGCAAGTACACTGCACTAAGCCATTTAAACGGACACTTCAATTTGTAGCAGCTATAAAGTGCATGACAAAGTATATTAGATTATTTTATTATAAGTAAATGGCAGGATACAAACCTGAAATACTTATTTTTGGAGCTGGAGCTATAGGTGCTTTTTATGGAGCTAAATTAGCTCAGGCCGGTGCTGATGTATCAACTGTATGCCGATCAAACTTTATCAATGTAAAAGAAAATGGTTTTTCAATAAAAAGCCCTCTTGGAGACTTTATATTTAAGCCGAAGCAGGTAGTAAATAATATAGAGAATTATAATGGGGACCCGGACTATATAATAGTTACAACAAAAGTTCTTCCTGAGATTAATATTCCGAAAATTATATTGCCTGCAGTAAAGCCGGATACCTCTATTGTATTATTACAAAACGGTATTAAAATAGAAGGGCCTGTACTAAAAGCTTTTCCGAAAAATGAGATAATAAGTGGACTGGCTTTCGTTTGCTTAACCCAGTTATCTTCTGGACATATTACTCATCATGATTACGGAAAGCTGGCTTTTGGTCTTTTCCCAGAAGGTGTTTCGACAAAGACCAGACTGCTTTGTGATCTATTCAGGAGCGTTAATATTACATGTGAATTATCTGATAATATTGAAAGAACACGATGGAAAAAGCTGGTCTGGAATGCGCCATTTAATCCTGTTTCTGTTATTGGGGGGGGGATAAATACTAAACAAATGCTGGACTCTGAACCATCAGTGGAGCTGATAAGAAATGTAATGAAAGAAGTGTTTATTCTAGCAGAAGCTGATAACTGCAATCTTAATGATAAAGTTATTGAATCTAATATTGATGCTACTCTTAAAATGACTCCTTATAAAACAAGCATGCTCCTTGATTATGAGAACAGTAAAAAAATGGAAGTGGAAGCTATATTAGGTAATGCAGTTCGTTTTGCAGATAAAAAGAATATCAGAGTTCCGTATTTAAAAAGTTTATATGCGCTTCTTTACTTAAATGATAAACATAATTTATGAGTCTGGAGTAAAACGCTCTTGTTGAAGGCTGTGGATATCAGGGTATAAGTCTAACTTTTTGCAGGTAGCCCTGGATGGGTGATATTCAGCAGGTTTCCTGTGTTTTTTGATCAGGTACAAGAGAGTTCTTATTTATGGTTCCACTTAATATATCCTCTAAGATTTAGAATAAACAGAATAACATTTGCCAGTATAGTAGCTATACTTGCAGAAAGAATGCCAAAAGCAAACCAGGAAATATTACTCAACAGCCCGAATATAAATCCGTAACGTTTTTGATTGCCCAGAGAAAATACGCCTGAAAAAATCAGAGCCATACCAATCCAGTCAGTAAAATAATAATAAGAAATGTGATCTATTATAGTATCTGGCATTATATTTTTTCCCATTCATCAATAACTACTTTTTTATCATCTATATGATATGCAAATCTTATAATAGCACGATAACTATTTTCACAAATACCAATTGAATATATATTGTCCACTGTTTTTATTAAATAAATATCACCATCAATGTCAGTATTAACAAAAAAAGCACTGCTAATGCTGTTGTATATACTTTCTTTTGATGCTGGTTCCTGAAAAAAAGGTATTTCATCAAAATTATTTTTAATAAAGGCTTTTCCTGAAACAGCCAGATAATATGTTTTTATCCTGTAGTATTCTATGTCTGTATTTTTGCAGAACCATAGAAAACCTTTAGTTAAAAACATTATTTCGAGTAAAATAATACTAATCAGTACTAAAACCAGAAGAATTGCAGCTCCTCTATTATACTTTCTCTGTCTATATATAGAAGATTTTATGATATTCATTTCAGGCCCGGCAGGTAAACACAGATTTCTTCTGTTCCAAGGCTGGTATCTAATTTCAAGGTAATTAATTTATTTGTGATAACAGGTTTAAAACTATAAACAGCTATTTTGTCAGAGATATAAAAGGTATTTATACTGTTTTTTTTTCTTCTTATATGATCATTTTTTATAGAATACTCAATACTTTCATTGTTTATATTCTTAAAGTATAAATTACTGTTAAAACAATCCCTGATAGTTGCAATTTTTCTTAAATCAGATCTTATATACTGTGTTATATAGTCAAGTTCTGTTTCAGTTAACATCTGCACCTGTATCTGATTTATTTTTTTCTGAATGAACAGGTAAGTTTCAGTTATAACAGGCATTATTATCAGTAATATAGAAGTAGTTATAACAGCTTCCATTAATAGAAAAGCATTTTTTTGTTTATACCATTTATTCTTCCTCAATTATAAGTTCCATTTTTCTGTAACCGGTAAGGTTAACTACTATTTTTTTTATATGGCGGTCAATTGTTTTGTATTTAATATTATCCGGGGGCTTAATATATTGTCCGGCAATAATTCTTTCAAAATTATTTTCTGTGCTTTTTAATTCCTGCTTTATCAATCCAGCTTTTTGAAACTGTTTAGAGAGTTGTGAAAAATAAAAAGTTGTGATTCCTGTAAATACTGTAAATATAGATATTGAAATTAATAATTCAACTAAAAAAAAACCTTTTTTTTTATGCATTATTTTATTGATAATTTCCCGTGTCCTACTGCTAAAGTGACTTTTTTTTCCGTATCTTTATTTTTTACCCGTACGGTGCCTGAATATTTTGTTGTTCCTCTGGAAGTAAACCCCAGTTTTCCTCTATTATTAATAGTCAATTCTAAAGCAGCCGGTACATTATTTGAAATTACAGCTTTATTATCTGCAATAATCTGTACTGTATCATTATCTGATAAAATTATAGAATCCATGTCTTTTGCTAAAGAAAAAGTTCTGGCATAACTCATCATATGATATAAATTGTTAGCAAAATAAGTGCACTGTATTTTTTGTTTAATGACAGGTGCAAGGGGGAAAACTGTGAATAGTAAAATAGAAATAAATAATAAGGAAATACTAAGCTCTATGATTGAAACCCCTGTTATAGCTGTAAAGCGTCTAGAAAACATTACTTTTACCCAAAATACATTATCCATATCTTATTTCCGAAGCTTATAGAAAAGACAAGGGCTGCAATTATTGCAGGTCCAAATGCTATATAATCGGTTTTTTTTCTTAGCCCTGTTAAAATCATAAATAGACCCGCAGCTCCACCAAATATGAAGCTGAAGTAGGTAGTTAAAACAGTTATTTTCAGGCCCCAGTATAAACCTATTGCAGATATCAGCTTGATGTCTCCGAAACCTAATGCTGTTTTCTTATAATAAAGTTTTGCCAGGAGTCCTATAATAAAAAAAACCGAAAAGCCTGTAACCAGGCCATATATCGCATCTATTATTACTTTTTCATAAACAGAAACGGCTGCTCCAATTATAATTAGCGGCAGGCTGATAACGTCAGGTATAATATGGTGTTCAATATCTATAAATAAGACAACCAGCATACAGGCAAGAAAAAAATATGTTTTAAAAAAAATGAAACTAAAACCCAGCAAATGCCAGCATATCAGTATTAAAACTGTTGATAATAATTCGCAAATAAAATATCGTATGGATATCTTTTCTTTACAATGGCGACACTTACCTAAAAGGAAGATGTAACTTAACAGCGGTATCAAATCCATAAAATAAAGCTTATGTTTACATGCTGGACAGTAAGATCTTTTAACTACAATATCTTCTTCAAGAGGTATCCTGTGTATAAGCATATTAAAAAAACTGCCAAATACTGCCCCTGATAAACCTGTATAAACATAAGATAATACTGTAATTATATTCATTGTTTCACCCTGTCTTTATAAAATTCTCTTATTTTTTTAAACGTTGACTGATATTCAGTAGTTTTATAGTCCGGATATGTCCATGGCATGGGTTTGTACTCCTTATCTGTTTTGTCGTAAATCATAGATATTTCGCCATATATGCCCTGGTTAAGAGGAAACCTGTGTGAGTAATTTTTAGTTGTCAGTAATATTATATTATATAGTGAAAGGCTACCCGGATCTATATTTATTAATCTTTTTCCTTTAGATAAATGTTGATTTTCTATATCGTTCGTCCAGATTTTAGCTTTATAAATACAGGCTGGTTCCCACAGACTGTCAATGCTGATAAAACGTTTAACCAGGTTATCGCCCATTTCGTTTTTATAATATTTTGTATGAGAAAATAAAAAAGGGTCAGATATGTATTTTATCTTTCCGAATAGATGCTTTATTTTTTTTATTGAAGATTCAAATATATAATCTTTTTTATATAACAAACCTATGAAAAGACTAACTTCAACAAAAGGTTTTATCTTCCCCATAACAGTTTTTAAATATTAATTTTATTAAAGTAACTGCTCTATCTCTTTTTCAAAAAAAGACTTGTCACGGTAACCAACTGCTTTTTCAATTATATTTGCATTTTTATCAAGTATAAATGTAGTCGGGATACTGGTGATGCTGCCAAAAAAATCACTGAGTTCAGGCATATCCATAATTACAGGATAATTAATATTAGTTCTTTTTATGAACTCTTTAACAGTTGCAGAACTATTGTCCTTGGAGATTCCAATGATCTGCACATTAGAGTCATTGTACTCTTTCTGTAATTCAATAAAATGAGGGATTTCCATTACACAGGGAGGGCACCAGCTTGCCCAGAAATCAATAACTAGAACTTTACCTTTGTAATCACTGAATTTTATTTCTTTGTTATCCAGTGTTTTAGCTGTAAGATCGAAAAATTTTTCATCTATCGACCCATAACCCAGATCTTTAACGATTTTTTCAATTTCCATCAATACATCTTTTCTTTCAAAGTCATGCCAAATCAACTCTAAATACACACATCTCATTACATTCATTATGTTC
>JAAEMD010000361.1 GCA_024225875.1 bacterium | reverse complement strand
CTTAGAACTTAGAACTTAGAACTTAGAACTTAGAACTTAGAACTTAGAACTTAATAACTTCGAACTAATTTATCAACACTATTGTGGGCCAGTTTAAACTTTCTATTTCTGATATGCTTCTTTATTAAGAATGTAATAATACATGTCATTTTTTAATTGAATATATTTGACTGTAAATCCTATTCTTTCAAAGTCCATAGTTGTCATCCCAGGGTTTTCAGCCCCGGAAATAAACACAAATCCATTATTGTCCATTTCCTTATAAATCGTAGATAAAATTTGTTCTTCATCCTTTTTGTATATATGAAACGAATGATTCAGTATCCCCGAGAGAATAATGACATTGTGACCCTTTACTTCTGATGGGTTCAGATCTTTGACATTTTTGACAAAAAATGATTTTTTTGTGTTTTGGAATTCATTTAATTTTTGTTTACAAAGTTCAGTAGCTTTTTTATCGATTTCCAAACAACTCATCCTTGATATAGTGACATCTTTATTAGAAAATGTTTTTAAAATCCTGTGAGGTAACTGGCCAGTCCCGGATCCGAGTGCCAGAATGGACAGAGGGTACTGGATAGACGTGGCAAGGGATTTTAACATATCTACAATACAGGCATGGATGGGGAAATATTTAACTTTATACATCGCCCTGTCAAAGACTTCAACACCCAATGCTTTTACAAACGTAGAGTCAGAATCCATATCATCCTCGCTTACAAAAACATCTACATAATTTAAACGTTTTTCAATGGGAATATTACGAGAAAATTTGTATAATGCTTGTTTTAAATAATTAAATGCCTGATCGTTTCTTTTGATATCGTAAACAGTTTGCGCACCGTTTTTCATTATTTTGAAAACTCGAAATTTATTAACCTTTATATTGTACATGCCTTTATTTAAGAAGGATCGATGCTCAGGACGCGAACATCGCTCCTCAACAATTACTCTAGTCTCTTTTTCTGGAAAGTAGATATGATATTTTATTTTCCAGGTCATATTATCATTAAGTTCCAACGTTGAAAGTGGATTTGTTTCTTCAATGGCCCTGAAGATCAATTTCTGGAATTTTTCGTATAACTGCCCTTTATACGAAAATTCACCTTTAATGGATATGGGTTTCCTTTGAATCGAGGGCATCTTATTTTTATTTGAATTTTTCAGGTTAAAGTAGATTTTTTTATCCATAAAATCTTCGTCTTCAAACATTTCTGACACCTGTATTAATTCATGGTTATTAGAGTTTTTAAGGGCTGTGTATAATTTGCTTATCTCTGATGTGGAGACAGGCTCTTTCAGTGATTCGGAATCAGGGTCATCCAGATAGTCAACTATGGCTTGCTTGATATTATATTCGAATTCGTCGAATGAAATACTTAAGTCATCAAAATTTTCATATAATTTACTCAGTATGTCATCATCAAAGTCAGCACAAAAGTCAATATATTGTACTTCTTTCCCGGAAGATATTTCTTTTAAAAACAGATCTTCACGGAGATGATCCGTTTTACTTAAAGATATAATTTTATAATTATTAGCCATATATACATTCACATTATTATTATCGTTAAATACTGGAAAAATTTTCACATTTTATGACATAGCCTGACTCCTGACACAGTTTTATAGCTGTTCCAAAGTAAAATATCCGACACTTAAAGTTTTCAAATGAATTCGTTTATGTACACCTGTGCAGCCATTTAAACGGACAGTTCAATTTGTACCAGCTATAAAGAAATGGCATCTTTGATAAAGAGGGCTTAATTCTTCCTGATATCTAAGCCGCATCCAATATCCACACCCTGCTGCCACTCATATATTACGCATAAATACAGCCATTATCTTGACATTTATTAACTATAAATCATACAATATGCCTTAATTTTTTATATTTATTAAAATATTTCCATAAAATAGTGAGGTGATTATATAGTTTTTATTGTTTATACATACTGAATTTCTTTCTTTAATAAAAAAGGAGTTATTTAAATGTCAAATACAACTACACTTGATACATCAAAAACAAAAGACTCCGATACTAATCAAAAGGAGCTAGTTAACATGACAATTAAACAAGTAATATCTAAAATTGAGCAACAATACTCACATCAACCAGAGTTTATTCAAGCAGTGAAGGAAGTAATGGAAACTCTTGAACCAACTGTAGAAAAACACCCTGAATTTGTTAAAGCAAAAATTTACGAAAGAATTGTTGAGCCTGACAGAGCTGTTTCTTTTCGCGTTCCATGGGTAGACGATAAAGGTGAAGTACAGGTTAACCGTGGATGGAGAATTGAGTTTAACAGCGCCATCGGCCCATATAAAGGTGGTTTGAGATTCCACCCATCTGTAAATGAAAGTATCATCAAGTTTCTTGGTTTTGAACAAATTTTTAAAAATTCACTGACAACCCTGCCAATGGGTGGAGGAAAAGGTGGATCTGACTTTGATCCTAAAGGAAAATCTGATAATGAAGTAATGCGGTTTGCTCAGGCTTTTATGCGAGAACTGTACAGACATATCGGACCAGATACTGATGTTCCTGCCGGAGATATTGGTGTTGGCGGCAGAGAAATCGGTTATATGTTCGGTTACTATAAAAAACTTAGAAATGAACATACAGGAGTGTTAACAGGAAAAGGAATTAACTGGGGAGGCAGCTTAATCCGCCCGGAAGCAACTGGCTATGGATCTGTTTATTTTGCTCAAGAGATGCTTGCTACACGCAATGACAGCTTAAAAGATAAGGTTGCTATTGTTAGTGGCTCTGGTAATGTTGCTCAGTTCACAGCTGAAAAAGTGACTCAGCTGGGAGGTAAAGTTATTGGCCTTTCAGACTCTTCAGGAACTATTATTGACGAAGACGGGATAAACCCTGAAAAGCTTGAGTACGTAATGAACCTGAAAAACGTTAAAAGAGGTCGTATTAATGAGTATGCAGCCAAATATGGCTGTAAATTTTTCCCTGGCAAAGGTATCTGGGATGTATTAAGAGAAAATAATATTAAATGTGACGCGGCTTTCCCAAGTGCGACACAAAATGAAATCAGCAAAGAAAATGCTGAGTCTCTAATTAAAAATGGCTGTTTCTGTATTTCCGAAGGAGCAAACATGCCTTCCACTCCAGAAGCTATTGAGGTTTATCAAAAAGCTAAAATTCTTTATGGCCCTGGAAAAGCAGCTAATGCTGGAGGGGTAGCTGTTTCTGGTCTTGAAATGAGCCAAAACAGCCTTAGACTGTCCTGGACAAGAGAAGAAGTTGATCAGAAACTTCAAAAGATAATGAAAGATATTCACTCTGCCTGTTTAGATGCGTCTAAAAATTATGCCACTGAAGGTGACTATGTTTCTGGTGCTAACATTGCCGGTTTCTTAAAGGTTGCTAAATCAATGGTTGATTTAGGGGTTGTATAAGGGATAGTTCTTATCTGCCAATACTGGCAATAAAAAATGGGGCTGTCAAAAATAAAAAGACAGCCCCTGTTAATCAGTACATATCAATTCTTCAACTATACTATCTTCAGCTAACCAGATAAATCATCAAATAAAATTTTAATGCCGGTTATGGTTAAGGAGTTCATTTGAAGATGTCTATAACTGCTAACTCCAGACCCTTTCTATGATTTATTCTTCCTGATTTGATGTTAATATCTGTTTGCTGCAATTTCTGGAAGGCGTATTCCAGTTTGGATACAGAGAAATTATTCTTAATAACCTGTGCCGTTTTTTCTATGAAATAAGAGTTCTTTTTAAGAATTTTAGCGATAGCATAAGAGTTCTTATTTTGCGCAGTCAGCAATAAAATCTGATAGTATAACCGGATATTAGCTGTAATGAGTGCAAGAATCTTAACAGGCGGCTCATTATTATTTAATAAGTGCAGTATGTTTTTCATTATATTTTTGAAATCACTGATTTTCATTGCTTCATTAAGTTCGTAAATACTGGTATTTATAGATACAGATACAGCCTGAACATCCTCTAATATTATACTGTTTTTATCCCCGATAAAGACAAGTAGTTTTTCAATTTCAGTTGAGATCTGCATCAGGTTTGTTCCTTCAGCCTGTGCCATTGCAACGAGTGCGTCCTGGTCAATTTTTTTACCAGAAGAAGTAATACGCTGTTTAATCCAGTACATGACTTTATCCTGTTCCCAGTCTTTAAAAGCTTTAAATTCTACTGTTTCAGCATTTTTCTTAAGATAAGAGGCCAGTTTTTTTCTCTGATCAAACTTCTTTTCTTTCTGGTATACTATAATAATATTTGAGCTATCGCACGTATCATTGAATATAGACTGTAGTCTTTTTACGTCTGCATCCGATACAGCTTCATTGATAAACCATGGGCTCCTGATAAGAATTAGTTTCCCCTGAGAAAAAAGTGAACCTGTTGACGCTGCAGCAAAAAGGTCATTAATATCAAACCTTCCTCTAAACTGTTCTTTTTCCAGCAGACCGAACTTATTAATTAATCCTCTAACATGTTCTTCAACCAGAAACGAATCTTCACCAAAAATAAAATATATAGACCTGTTTTTCATATAGCTTAACTATAAAACAAAATGACAAGGATTTTAAGCATCTATTAATACCATCAGACCAAAAAATGGATTAATATTCAATATACAGCCGGCACAAACGTACATAAACGAAGTCATTTGAAAACTGCAGTATAGGACATTTTATTTTGGAACAGCTATATCATCAATACTTTACACTTGTCTGCCTTCATCACTGGATATTATGACATAGAAGGACTACCAGTTGACATGACGAATTGAAAAAGCTATCCTAATTTATCCTGTAATTCAGGCAATAATGGAGGGATGGCGGAGTGGTCAATCGCAGCAGACTGTAAATCTGCCGAGCTAGTCTCTACGTTGGTTCAAATCCAACTCCCTCCACCATGTACTAAACCTCAAGAAATTATAAATCAGTATAAACAGTTATGGATGATTGAAGATTGTTTTAGAATCCAAAAAACAAGTTT
>JAAEMD010000360.1 GCA_024225875.1 bacterium | reverse complement strand
TTAAAGCTTTGCACTTTCTTTTATTTTCCTGTTTTGGAATACTCTTATTTTACCTTTATTTTGTGCCTGTGAACATGGTTTGCTGGGCTGCGTCAGCAAGCCCTATATATTCATTCCGAAGCAATAGAAAATTTATCAATGCCGAAATCTTCCTTTGATATTATTGTTATGCAAGAGGTTATAGAGCATATCTTTGATTTGCATAATATGTTGAAAAATACTATCGATTACCTTAAAAAAGGAGGGTTAATTTTATTTGGTTGTCCAAATAATAACTCTTTGTTAGTAAACATTTCAGGCAAGAATTCTAGACATTATTGTCCGCCAAACCATAAAAATCATTTTAACATATCAAGCTTGAGCTTTTTATTAGAGCAACATGGATGTAAATTAGTTCGAGCAAGAACTGAACATGAGGAGTCAGAAAAACTAATCAGGTATTTTACCGGAGATTCTTTTCTATTAGATAAGACGGAAAGTCCTGATATTAGACGTTCGTTCATAAAAAAAGTTTATGATTATTTAAAATATCAAACTTTCGGACGTATTAAAGAAATGTTATGTAAAAAACTTTATCGCCCTAATCGATATAAGAGAGAACAAGAAATTGCTAAGTATGTAAATGGAAAAATGGAAGGAAGTTATTTAGTAGCTTTTTTTCAAAAGATTTAACTTTATAAATCTTGCCGCCATTTTTTTCCTGGGCGATATTTTGAAGTTCGGAAAAACTTAATTAAAAGAAAAATTTTAACAAAGAAAAATATAAGAGTATAGAAACTCTGCTAACTTTCTAATCTATACTCCAAAATCACAAAAGCATCTTCTTATAGAAGCGGAAATAAAGGCTCTTAAAAAGGATTTTGGTTTTAAAAAAATATCTGGGCTTAAAAAAGTTTTGATCAAGTTAATTATAATAAATTGGTTATGGGTTCAAAATCATCAAGAAAAGCTGAATGACAAGTTTTTTGAATCAACGTCATTTTCAATGTTAAATTTCTACTCAAGCCCAGAACAGATTTATTAAGTATATATTGTCATTAGAAAAATTAAGAAATTTCTTACTCTACATTTTTATTTTTCAAGGTCTTCTGCGCTTCTTTAATTAACGACCCGTCAATTGAACATGTTTTTTCATAATAATTATTTCCTTTTTAAATGAATGTTTTCACAATCTTCTCTCCAAAAACCATGCATTTTTTTATTGAATCATTATCAGGGTTCCATATCGCTTTTAAACCATCATCAATAACTAAAAATCCTGCTTTATCTAAAGTTTCTGTAAGAACAGGCACTGATTCACCACTCCAGCCGTAACAACCAAACGCAGCTGCTTTTTTGTTTTTGAATTTTAATCCTTTAATGATTTCTAATATCCCAGCAATTGAAACCAATATCCCGTTATTTATGGTAGGAGAACCTGCCAGTATGCATTTAGATTTAAATACTTCGGTTACAATATCATTTTTATCTGTTTTAGCTGCATTATATAGCTTGATGTTCACGTTGTTATCTGACTGTTTTATGCCTTCGGCTATTGCTTCTGCCATTCGCTTTGTTCCATCCCACATTGTGTCATAAATAATGGTGATCTGGTTTTCCTGATATAAATTTGCCCAATCCATATACTTTTCTACAATCTGAGTTGGATTATCACGCCAGATTACACCATGACCTGGTGCTATCATATCAATTTGTAGCTTTAATGATAGAATTTCTTTGATCTTTTTGTTGGCCAAAAGACTAAATGGTGTAAGAATATTTGCATAATACTTGATACATTCTGCAAACAGTTCAGCTTGATCCACTAAATCATTAAACATATATTCGCTTGCATAGTGCTGGCCAAAGGCATCATTACTAAATAAGATATTGTCTTCGGTTAAATAACACGCCATACTATCTGGCCAATGCAGCATTTTCATCTCGACAAATACTAATTTTTTGCCATTCCCAAGATCCAGCTCGTCACCTGTTTTAACTGTTCTGAAATTCCAATTCTGGTGATAATGCCCTTTTAAAGACTTCACTGCGTTTTCAGTGCAATAAACAGGCGTGTCTGGTATATAGCTCATAAGCTCAGGCAAAGATCCACTATGATCAATTTCAGCGTGATTCATTATAATAAAATCAATATTATTTAAATCAATCTCTTTTTTTAGGTTTTCTACATATTCTTTGGCAAAGGGTTTCCACACTGTGTCTATTAAAACATTTTTTTCTTCTTTAATTAGATAAGAGTTATAAGTAGAACCACGATGCGTTGAATATTCATCACCATGAAATTTTTTTATATCCCAATCAGTTTTTCCTATCCAGGAAACATTGTTTTTTAACTTTAACGCCATTTTATCTCATCTCCAGTAAATTTTCTTGTGAACACTTAATAATCATCTATACATTTTATTATATGTATAGCTGGTACAAATTGAACTGTCCGTTTAAATGGCTGAGGGCATGTGTACATAAACGAAGCCATTTGAAAACTTTAGTGTCGGACATTTTACTTTGGAACAGCTATAAGCAACCTTACTTCAACATTACCAGCAACATCTTATATTTTTCTTTAGCATATAAAGCATGTGGAATATCTTTAGGCATAATAATACTTTCTCCCAATTTAACATTAACTTTTTTACCCCCAATAACCAATTCAGCTTCACCCTCTAGAATTTGCACAAGCGCATCAAAAGGAGTGACATGTTCTGCAATGCTTTGTCCTTTATCCAAAGCAAATAAAGTTAAAATGGAGTTATCTTTCTTAAAAATTGTTTTACTAACAATAGCTCCATCAGAATATTCAACCTTATCCTTAAGTTTCAATACTTCATTAATTAAATTTTCACTCATATATTCTCCTCTTTTCTCATAAAAACTATTAGTAATTCTATCACATTTGATTTGCCAAATTTCAATCTCCATCCTTCAAGCTTTAACTTTGTAGTTTATCCAGTCATAAATTCAGGAATAGAAACAATACTGTTTCTCTATATCCCCAAAGCTATTTCAGTTCTAACATCGTCCATGGTGGGGAGCCAGACATTATAAATTGACTCTAAATCCAGTAGTAAAGACTTAATCTGACAGCTACCATGAAATCCAGTAAATTAATTTTTAAACAAAGCACCTCCAATCTATAAATAAAATCAAGATAATTTAAGCGGCTCATAATTGTTTATAGCTGGTACAAATTGAACTGTCCGTTTAAATGGCTGAGGGCATGTGTACAGGCGTACATAAACGAAGCCATTTGAAAACTTTAGTGTCGGACATTTTACTTTGGAACAGCTATATGTTGGTTAAAGTATGTC
>JAAEMD010000359.1 GCA_024225875.1 bacterium | reverse complement strand
TGCCAAGGAGGTATCGCTATGGCTACTGAATTAAGAAAAAAATTCGAAAATTACATGACCCTTCAACGTTTTTCCACAAATACACGAAGGAGTTACCTTACCTCAGTTAAAGGGTTGGCTGCATATTATAAGAAGTCACCTGATTTGCTCACAAAGGATCAAATCAAAAAATACTTTCAATATTTAATTGAAGAAAGAAAATTGGCCTGGGCATCATGTAATAGCCGATTTACAGGTATCTCATGTTTTTATAAAAATGTGTTAAAATGGGATGAATTAAATTTTTATTGTCCTCCAAGACCTCGTATTAAGCAATTACCAACTATTATCAGTGAAGAAGAGGTTAAACGGCTATTTAGTGCAATAAATAACCTGAAACATAGAGTAGTACTAAAAACACTTTATAGTGCAGGGCTTCGAGTCAGTGAGGTAATTTGTTTAAAGCCAGAACATATTGAAAGTGATTCTTCCAGAATGATGATTCGGGTCGAGCAAGGAAAAGGCAGAAAAGACCGTTACACAGTCCTCTCTCAACACCTACTTTTAGAACTCAAAAATTATTGGCAAAAGTACAGACCACCTGGGCCCTGGTTATTTCCAGGAAAGAAAAAATATCATATTTGTACTGAAACCGTTTCTTCTATTTTCCGTAACGCAAAAAAAAAGCCCGCATAAATAAAGGAAAAGGGGTTCATACCCTTCGTCATGCTTTTGCCACCCATTTACTTTTTCAGGGAACAGATTTATATACGATCAGTCGTCTCCTCGGCCACAAATCAATAAATACCACAGCAATTTACCTTCACCTCACGCCTCAACGCGTCACCAAAATACAAAGCCCGCTTGATTATATTTACAGAAATGAAGGAGGTGCGGTCGATGAATAAGAATCCAAACAAGGCCCCTTCAATATGTGAGCAAAAAAATCATGAAGTTGCTGATATTTTTAGAATCTACGGAGAAAGTTATCGCCAGAACCATTCTCTACCCTATGATCATATTAAAGTTATGCGTCATATTGAAATTTGCAGAACAGCTGTT
>JAAEMD010000358.1 GCA_024225875.1 bacterium | reverse complement strand
ATGCATAGTTCCGACATTATTAAGGCTGTTAAGAGTATCCGGATGTTTTGGACCGAAATTTTTATTGGCGTACTCATAAGTTTTTTTGCTCCATTTAAGTGCTTCCTCATATCTTCCCTGCTGATATACTCTCGACATCTTTTGAACAACCTAATTTGCCCGTTGTTTATCCAGAAAAGTAAAACCGGAAAAAAGAACAAGTAGGATTGCAACAAATATGATAACTTGGTTATACAATTTAAATTGAACATTGTGACATGCATCAAAAAATTCTCTTTCCAACGGAGTAATATCATTACGTCCCTTTGCCCATGCCATCGCTTTCTTTAATAATTTTCCGCGTAAAGTAGCGGCATCTGATTTTCCACGCTCTAACCATCTCTGAATATCAGATGCAAAAGGACGCTTGATTTTATCTTGTGCGGATTGAAGCCATCTTTTATTGAAAACTGTTTTATAAATGCGGTTACTGATAATCAGCTTTCCACTTTTTACACGCACCAGACCTGAAGTTTTCAGATATATCTGCGCATGGGAATTATCGTTATTTTCAACTTCATCTCTAAATATCAGCTGCTGATAAATACCAAGTAATTGAACGTTATAATCTTTGTTATCGATAATGCTCCTGCGGATATATGCAATATT
>JAAEMD010000357.1 GCA_024225875.1 bacterium | reverse complement strand
TGTGTTTTTTGGATGCTATTCATCTCTTCTTTTCTCAGTTCTTTTGTTTTTTTGATGATTGGGCTGCGTCAGCAAGCCCTATCTAACTCCGCTCTTCCTGATACTTTTTAAGATACTTTCTTTGTAATGCTCTTGATATAGCTTTAAATAAAAGCGGACCTGGGAATGGTTTATTGATATAGGTACAAGCTCCGTTTCTATAGCACTGTACAGCAATATCAGATATTTTATAGGCTGTCATAATCACAGTTTCCGAATCTGGATGCATATTTTTGAGTAATGGCGTTAAGTCAACACCGTCAAGATCAATTTCTTCTCTTTTTTCCATGTTTTCTGTTAATTTCGGATTGTTTTCTATTATTTTCTTCCTGAATTTTGACTTATTCAAAATATCTTTTTTTATCTTTGGCAGAAAGATATCAAGTAAAATAACATCAATTTCCGTACCTGTGATTTTTGCCTGATCTGCAATATTAAGTGCTTCCAGGCCATCTTGTGCAGTTAAAAGATTATATTTTCTACTTAATCTTTTGGCTAAACCATCAAGTAAGGGCTTATCATCTTCAACCAGAAGAACAGTTGGTTTTTGTTCAGGTGGTAAGCTTTCCTGAAGGATTTTTATATTCTGATTAAATTCTTCTACTGATTGCTTTTTTGATTCTTGCTCATAGCCAAATAAATGAAAAAGCTCGTTTGAGGTAATAGCATCACCTTCCAGGGCTCTTTTAGCTAATATTTCTCTTGCCATAGTTATTTTTTGCTGGTTGAAGCTATCTTGTTCTAATTTCCGACCAGATAGTATTTTTTGAAAAGACTCCGCTAAATCTATTGCTCTTTCAATGGTTGTCGGCAGCATTTCCAGTTGAAGCGGCTCATGCATATAACCAAAAGCACCAGCTTCCAGAGCGGTTTTTGCTGCTTCAATATCGTCATTATCTGTATAGGCAATAACCTGAGCGGAGCTTTGACTAATGGCATTGCTGATAAACTGATGAGCAAACATATCCTGTAATTCCATATTAAGTAAAACAACTTTGATGTTACTTTCTGGCTCACTGATCTTTTTCAGGGCATTTTCGCCAATAGATTCATTAATAACACAAAAATTATTTTCAAGACATTTAGTCAGCCTTGTTACTCTTTGTGATTCATAATCCAGGATTAAAATACAGTTTTTTGCCTTGCTCATTTTTTAACTTTCCTTTCTTGTTTAAAGTTCTAAGTTAGATAGTTCTATGTT
>JAAEMD010000356.1 GCA_024225875.1 bacterium | reverse complement strand
CATTCTTCGTTATCACTTTTCACTACTTTCACCTCCAGGCATTAACATTATATCTTTTGCGCATAACTTTTTAGTATGTGCTTTGGGGATCGCTTACGAAGGAGCTGAAAAATATTCTCGATATTATTCTGAAAACCATCCTATTCCTTTGACGTATAAAAAAATAACTTCAATATTATTATTCAGAAATGATGGTAAGCTTATAGCGAAAAAATAATCTACTTTTTTGTTGCGAGTGTTTTTTTCTTTTTATCAGCAATAGGCACTGATTTTTCTAACCTCTTCATCATCTCAGTACGTTCTTCCAAATATTCAGCATGATTGTAGCACTTCTCACAATTATTGATTCTGAGATAAAAAATCTATAATGTTATTTAATTCTGTATAACTTATTGGATTTTCTGAAGATTGAGATGATATATGGCTTCCTCTACTACTTAGAGTGTCCCAATATAATTTAATCTGTGGTAATAAATCCTTTTTTTCGCCAATTTTCTGTAGTTTCTCCCAAGGTATATTTACACCTTTATTTCTATCCTTCAAAGGCTTTGTGACTAAAATATTTTCGTCAACAAAATGCTCAATTGCATTTTTCAGTAATGATGAAACTTCACTGTATGAAGCTCCCTCACTAATTTGTTTTTTAGAACGCTGCAAGAAATAATTACAAGAAAGCAATTTCGCTGGAAAAACAGCACCAGATTTTCCGACATTTAGAGTTTTTAATTCATATATCCTTACATGTTTTCCTTTAGTGCTATTACACCCTGAAGGCTCATAGTTTTTGCAAACATGGTGAGTTCTTGTATTAGAAGCATCTTTATTATTACCAGACCAATAAGCCAAAGAGTCAAGAAATAGCTTATTATGCGTAAATATTATTACCTGCCTGTATACAGAAATATTTAACAATTGCTTCGCAAATGAATCAATTATTTCGTGATCAAGGCTTGTTACGGGGTCATCGAAAATAACAGGTGAGGTAGTGTTCTGACATTTAAGTTCTGCTAAAAATAGTGCCAATCCTACAGATTTTTGTTCTCCTTCGCTTAGAATGGATTTCACATCGTAACCAACTATTTGAAGCTTTGTAAGGTTTGTTCCCGTCTCATTTCTTGATTTAAACTCCACTTTCAGACTTGGCTTAATAGCTTGTATTTGTTCGTTAAATGCTTGACTCATAGTAGAGGTCAGAAGTTGTTCGTGAGCTTTCTTAGAAAGTTGCGATATTCCCCTTGTGTTCAATTTGTCAGATAATTTTTGCAGTCGATTCAATTCTTTCTTGTTTTGGATAAATTGTAATATTTCATTCTTCTGTGAATGTAAAAACAACCTATTTTCTAACTTCTCAACAAAACCATTTAATTTTTTGATTCGATTTTGTTTGTTTGTTGATGATTTTGATAAGTTTAAAACTTCCGATTCTCGGATTTTTTGAGTAGAGGTTAGTGTGTCAGTAACGGAAGAAATATCAGGAATGTGTAATTGATTAAGTTTCTTACTTTCCAGAGAAGAACTCAAATATTTTTGTAGCTCAGAATACTTGCTGATAATTACTTGAAGCCGATTTTTTGTTTCGGTCGAGAGAATATCGTTCAATAATTCATCAATTTCATAGTCCCTACGATCTTTAATAGCTTCAATTGTTGTATTGATACTCCCATTAAACTTCTTTAAGTTGCTCTCAGATTCATCCTTCAAAAACTCAGCATAGTTTGAGACTAATTTTAAAGCTTCCTCTTGCAAGGGTTGTTTGCAATATAAACAATATTGATTATTGTGATCAGTACTCAAAGACTTCCTGTACTCACTACCAGATTTGATAAATTGATACCACTCGTCAGATTGATAATTTGGCAATTTCGTTATAGCTTCAAACTCTTTTAGTCTTGCATTTCTTGTTTCTTGTAAGCCAGCGTATTGATTTATAGTTTGCTCTAAGGCAGAGGATATTGGAGAATAAAATTTAAATTCACCTTCTAGCCAATCCTTTAGTTTTTTTAGAGCATTTAACTTTTGATTTTTTAACTTGATAGTATCTTCCGAATTTTTCTCTTTTAGGTCTGATATCTGTTTCTTAAACTTTAGTACACGAGCTTCATCTTCTTTCGAGGAAAAACAACTTTTCATCAAAGTTTTTTCTTGTTCCTTTGATAGAACAGTTAGCCTTAAGAGATTCTTTGTTGCTTCAGATTTTAGATTTAATTGTAATTTATCTATAGTAACCATATTTTGATTTTTATAGCCCTCAATTTTGTTTCCTATCCATTGCTTAGACTCATTTATTAGTTCTGTTATATGCTCAAATAAGTGTAACCCAAAGGGTTCTAGGTCTATCTCTGACTCTCTTTCTTTGAGATATTTTGGAAAATAATGGGAATCAAAAACTTGCACTCCTGCAAGTTCTTTAATTCCACGAGAATCATTTTCATTCCGTGTAGCTAATTTGTTATGTCCATTTTGATGAAAATCTACCTCCACTTTAAAGCCACTCTTTTCTTCTGAGTGGATGTTTGGAACGATATCTTTTTGAATTGACGCACCAACAAGTTCATTGAGAATACGAAAGTAGCCGCTTTTCCCTGAGCCATTTAGACCATAAATAATGGTCAACGAATTGCTAAAATCGATTTTTTGATTTGGTTGCAGAGCATTCACTCCCTGTACGTGTTTGATACTATTAATGGCTATATTTTCATTTACTTCTCTTGTGTTTTCTTCAGAAAAATTTTTGCTGTTTATTAAAAATGGGGTATCGTTAATATTCGGCTGAAGTAGCGATTCAAATAACTGTTCTTTTTTTTGAGTTGAGTATTTGCCGTTATTTGAAATAATAAATTTAATTATTTCTGCAATAAGAACTTCTGTATAAGATGTATGTTCTCTTAAATACTCTATTGCATTTCTTTTCTTCATTCTTCTATACCTTTTACCTTAAAAACTAAAAGCTCTGTTGTTAAGATTAGTGATTTTTGAAAAAAGACAAGAAATATTAAATATGGATTTTTTATAAACTATTGTTCTACCACCTTATATGCATCATAAATGTTTCAAGTCTTCTAACATGATTTTACTTGAGTTTATCCAAATAGTCAGCATACCACTGCATCATCTCAGTACGTTCTTCCAAATATTCAGCATGGTTGTAAGCACTCCTTACAGAGTTTCTTTCTTGATGAGCCAGTTGCTTTTCTATAATGTCGTTTCTGAATTTATTCTCATTTAAGATAGTAGAAGCCATGCCACGAAAGCCATGAGATACCATACGGTTGATATATTTTCCATTCTGTATTCTCCGCAAGGTTTTATTAACTGTTTCAGAGTGCATGGGTTTGGTGTGGTTTTTTTCGTTGGTAAATATGTACTCACTTTCTCCTGTAATGGGCTGAAGATTTTCTAGGAGTCTGTCGTTCTTAAGCAGAGATGATAAAATATAAGGAAGAAGAAATAAATCAGCGAGGTAAAAAATGACAAGATTTAAAACCGCCGATAGAAATACACCTTATTTGT
>JAAEMD010000355.1 GCA_024225875.1 bacterium | reverse complement strand
TTTTTTACCTCGCTGATTTATTTCTTCTTCCTTATATTTTATCATCTCTGCTTAAGAACGACAGACTCCTAGTACAAATAAAAGCAGTAATAAAAAAAAGTTCAAAATTGAAAACATGACAATAAATAAGAAAAGAAGAAACGCAGAAAAAAAAGATAACTATGATACTAAAGAGGATCAAAAAAATGCTGATACTGATGACACTAATGCCAGACATGACGAAGTACATAGAAATAATTTAGGTATCAAAGTTGCAAATTCGAACAATAACACATATCAGGCAGGCAATGATGTAGTTAAGGCACTAATTAATAATACTATAGATACTGATATGAATGACAATACACTTAATATGAATAATAAATATCTTAATTCGTTTATCAATAACCAGATCACTGCGAATTATACAGGATCTGGCAATATGTGCGATTTAATTTAAGTGCTGATTTTTTCAGGTTCTTTTATCTGATAATACTCCTCACATTCCTGACATCTCATATTTTAGATGGCAGCAATACTTGACCTATAGCTGGTACAAATTGAACTGTCCGTTTAAATGTCTGAGTGCTGTTTACTGGCCGTACATAAACGAAGTCATTTGAAAACTTTAAGTGTCGGACAGTTTATTTTGGATCAGCTATAATTAATAATACTGAAAGCCGGGAAATTAATGGAAAGCAGATACGTTCTAGATCAAATGCCAGTTACTGGCATTAAGAACCCTTTAAAACAAGCTGTTGCCAGGCACTGGCCAGGTAACAGCACTCCGTTTGTGCGTAATATCATAGCTGAAACGTCAAAGCTGATATAATACCTGAAACCTCATCTAAAGCTATTTCTGTTTCAACTTTTTCTTCTTTAATTCTGTTATAAGTAAGATTGTAATTTGAAAATGTTTCAAAAATAGTTTTCACATCTATTTTTATGCTTTTAGAACCACTATTCATAGAAAGAAGGCTCACTACTTCCAGCAGATTAGTTTTGAGTCGTGATTGCAATATAGAGAGCTTGTCATTTTTTCCACTTATAATTCTCTTTTGTTTCCGCATCCTTTTAATTTTCTTAGAATTTTTTTTGTCTGCATTTTCTTTACTGTCTTTACTCCAGCAAAAGTTATTATTAATATCTTCAAAATATTCTAGACATTTTTCGATTTCACTATTCAGAAATAGATATCTTTGATAATTAAAATTTGACATGTATATATCTTTTGTATCAACCGTGATATCCAGAAGTATCTTTTTTATTGCTGTATTAATTAAGGAACTATCAACAATTTCAGAGATCTTGCTTTGCAGCTTTTCCCTGAAATTACTGACCTTTATATTATTTAGAAATATAAGGTTACCCAGATTAGCTAATAGTTCTTCTGCCTCATAGTGCGTTTCTTTTTTAAAGGCCTTAAGGGCTATATCATCTTTTAAATCCGAATAGATTTCAACTCCTTTTTCTACCTGAGCTTTCAATAATTTATAATGACTGTTATCGAAAGAAAAAGATAAAAATTCATCTACATTGAAATGGTTGTTGGAAATAACATCAATTCCCTTAATTTGTTCAGTAATCTCGTTGTAGCTGAGTTTACCTTCGTTATACATTTTATATATATTTTTTTTATAATTCAGTATCTTATTATTATCGTTTGTATTTAATTGATCGGGTAAAGTACTGGATTTGTATTTTATCAGTTTTGATTCTGTTTTATCATAGTTTGCTTCTTTGTAATTTTTATTTTTTATAATTTCTCCCAGCAGTCCAGTAACTTGATATCTTCCTTGATTTTTTAAGTTGATAAGCTGTAGTTCATCTTTTTCTGGAGACTGTAAATCAGCTATGTGTCTATTATAGTCAAAAATTCTTGAGCTACAGTCACTATCAGTTTCTGATGTACTTTCAGGTTCAACCTCCGCACACTGTTGTTTAGTTTCAACTAAACTGGACCCTTTTGTATTTTTACTGGTCTCTTCAACTATACAAAAACAATTATTTTTCCAGTCAGGATAGACAGAACTTTTCACAGGAGTAATATAACTATAATCACCAGAAAAAGGTGTAACATTATCATTATATTGATCTTCTTTTGATAAGGGCCGTGCAATAAAGCTATCACCAGGTGTCAGGATTCCTAAATCATTCCCATCATAATAACCAGAACAATTAAAAGGAGTAACCTGATGTATTGTATTATAATTAGAAGCAGGCGCGATCTTTTCAGTTTCAGTTTCAGTTTTACTATATTCTAAAGGAGTAAACTGACTGTTATTTAATATATGTTGAAAAGAAGTGTTGATATTCAGGTTTACTCTGAAATCAGAAACCTCAATTTCCTCTTCTTTTTTTAGAATATATTTTTTTATGATATTTATATTTCTTTCAATCTGCAGCTGTAGTTTTTTGTATTCTATCTTTTCGATTATCTTATTGCTGGCATCAAACAAGTCAGTTAAAAATTTCTTTAGCTCAATATTTAAATAACTAACATATTTCAGTTCTTCAATATCTAAACTGGAGATATCTTTTTTAGGACCAGCATTCACTTTTTCTGCTTTAATGTAATCCATGTCAGTGTAAATGTTATTATCAGGGTCAATATGATTGATTATTAATGGCATTGTTTTTTTAATACCAGCTAATGATGAATGATTATTTACCATATATAACATGAATACTAACTTCAAAAGAGAATCGTTGTTTTTTATTTCTGACTTGTCTTTAATTAAATCATCTATATTATAAGGAGTATATTGATTTTTCT
This sequence comes from bacterium, assembly GCA_024225875.1. Lineage (GTDB taxonomy): Bacteria > Margulisbacteria > Marinamargulisbacteria > JAAEMD01 > JAAEMD01 > JAAEMD01. The sequence continues at coordinate 717 of JAAEMD010000355.1, read as the reverse complement.
TATTAAACGAAAGATGTATGTGTAAATTAAATTGTTTAGGACCTGATGGTTTTTTAGTTGAATTATTTATTTGTCCTTTTATAGCATTACTTCCATAAACATTCGCACAGTATTTTCTCGTCTGATCAGGTTCTGGCACCCATTGATCATAACCGATGTCAGCATTCATTTTTAATATATTCTCTTGTTGCTCAAGTAAACAATTTATTTTTTGTTCAATACTATTAAATAAATCTTCAATATAAGGTTCCTGATCTGCCATCATTTTACCTTTTCTAAGATCCTGCAAATATATCTGTGTAGTTATACTAACTTCCTTTGAATCATCAATGGCATATTCTGTACTTTTAGATTCTTCCAGATTTTCTTTTGAATGATCCATTGCTTTTTGGACATCTTCATTTTTTAAACTGTTATAAGCTTCAATCTCATTTAGTATCGAAATTGTCTCCTTTCTCATTTTTTTAATATTTAATTTATAATCTATCAGTGTCAATCTATCAGAGAATATATCTTCTATATCAAGTCCCAAGTTCGCCAAAACCCACTAAAAAAGCAGTATAAAATCCACTAAATCTAGTTATTCATTCAAAGGCTCAGGCCGAGAGGTGCTCTGTTTTCTTGGGCTTCGGGCGACTGTTGTTAGGCTCGGAATATCCGGTGTTGTCGGCGCACGGCTTTGGCGGAAGTCTGGTGACCAGCTCGGAGGTGTGGGTA
>JAAEMD010000354.1 GCA_024225875.1 bacterium | reverse complement strand
GTTCTGTATTTAGACTGAGACATTCATTCTTAGAAATCACCTTAAAGCAAGCGTTGAAGTTCGAAACAAATTCTTGCTGGGTAAGAAAAGTACAAAGGCATCCATCGATATTTAAATTTTAGTATTTTAAGGTCATAAAAATCGTTAATGGGGTTGTAGGCCCTAACCCCCGAAAATTTTGACTGGAAAATTACTGCCAATGCTTCTGCATGATTCTGGTCTTACCGGTCAATGGATGCCCGTAACTTTTCCATTAATTACCTGTTGCGTTTTAACCTCAAAATGAGCATATAGAAATACATTTCAAGCTATTTCACATAACCATTATGGTGCTATTTAACGATCTTTTATACATATACAAGCTGTAAAATATAATTATCTCAGGATCTGATTTAAAAAAAAAATTCCAGTAGCGGAATATTCACTTAAATGGCCATTATACTTTCCGAAGTAGTGGTCGGGTTCTTGATTTGGATTAGATCGTGGCAGGCTTGGTATTAAAATAAAGGGATTAGAAAAGATTATTATTATTTCAATTAGCCTCTCAAAATTTTCGGGGTTTTGGGCTTAGACCCCCTTAATCGAAATGACATAAATCAGAATCTCAACTCTATTCAGTTTTTTTAAAATTGAAATTCGTAAAGTTGTCTGAAAAAAATAAGCTATAATTAGAGTAGAAAGGAAATGGCTATGAGAAAAAGTATGAATGTTTTGCTAAGTTTTATTTTGTTATGTTTGTTCACATCTTCAGTTAAAAGCCAGGAGCAATCATGGATTGCTGAATTTTAAAGGAAAATAAAAAAATGAAAAAAACTTTATTTGTAACTCTGATTTCGCTCTTTGAAAAACTATATTTTTATTTTTATTTAAACGTCTCATCACAAATTTCTAAAAGTGATAAGGTACGGTTTTTACCCCGAATTAAATAGGGATTTATATGAAAAAGCCTCAACAGGAACTTCAAGTAATGATAATATTTCTTTTTGAAGAGAATTTAGCTGATTCTAACGGATTTGTTGGGTATATTTTTATGTGGTATTTATTAGTATTTTGGGTTAAGACTCCACCCCTTTGAAGCGTAGTGCTTAAATGTTAAATGAAAATTCGCAAAACTTACGTAAACCCTAAAAAATTGGATAATTATAAATGTCATTTTTGCTTAAAGCCTACTTTATGTCATTTTACAGACTTTGCTCTCCGTTAGCCTTTATTAATCAATGATTTAAATCAGATTCAGTTTAATTTTTAATTAGCCTACCAATCAATGGTTAAGCCATGTATATTATCGGTTTTAAATTCTACTTAATAAAGTTAACTTAGCTGTAAATAATCAGTATTGACTTCAATAAAAATAGGTATTTCCATGGTAATAACATGCTACATTTTTAAAATTTAGGCTTTAACATGAAGTGACACTTGTAAATGCTGATAGAGAAATCAATTAAAGAAAATATGCGAATTTTCATTTAACATTTGAGTAGTGTTTAAGCTGATAGCCTGTCCGTTTGCTTGTGGGAGTGGTTCATTACTATCCAACAATTTCTTGTTTCTCTTGATACTTTATATATTTAGTATCATCTTTGCATCTAATCCAACAGTAGGCTCCCAGTCCATAATGGTTGATTTTATTTTAGGCGGGACACACCCATAAAAATAATAAGGAAATTTGGAAAATGAAAATTGAGAGAAAAGACGTTTTTAATGATAAAGAGATCAATATTATCGAAAACGGAATTGAATCGTCTAATATTGATAAATACAAATGGAATTTTCGTCCATTTATGGTGGCTTGTAAAGAAAATGACGAAATCATAGGTGAATCTCAATACGGAAGTGGTTGGGATTGTATGACATCTGTACAAGCGTTTTATTGGATACAAATTCTCTGACAGGCCCAAGTATCAAGCGTGTGTAAAGGGTAGGACGCACCCTTTAGCCTAAAATGTGACTTTCAGTTGCAATTTATTTATGGGCTCCCAGTCCATAATGGTTGTTTTTATTGTATTTTTATAAAATATTTTTGAGAGAGGAGTATTATGTTTAAAAAAAATATATTTAGAGTTGTCTATTTTTTCTGTCTGGTGTTGACCGCATGCTTTATCTTTGCTTGCTCAGATGATGATAATCCAAAGGAAAAAAGTGTAGAGAAGGAAAAAAGTGTAGAGAAAAAAAAAAGTGTAGAGAAGAAAAAAAGTGTAGAGGTAGTTAATTTTAGTCGATTGCAAATTAACAACCAAAATGTTGATTATAAGATCACATTAACATGTGATCCGAGCTTATCACATAGTTTAATTGTGTTTAATGAAAGTATAGAATATACGCAAAGCAGTGATAGTGATACACTTATACTTACTAACTCAGAAGATATTCATTCCGAAAAACCCTTTGAGGTTGAAATTAAAACCCCTGAAACAATCACTGCTATTGAAACCATAGGATCTTCAAAAGTTGAACTTGAAGGGCTTATAGCAAATACTGTTGATATCACTGTTGGTGGTTCTGGCGATTTAATTGTTAATGGTCAGGTAACGACCTTGAGTACTACGCTACGCTCATCAGGTAGCTTTTTAGCTGAAGCGCTATGTGCAGAGTTTGCAGCTTTGAATATTGAGGAAAACGTTCCTGATGATATTACTATAAATGTTGGTGTTATTAACTCTCTTGGTATCATCGCTGAGAACGTTGTTAATGTAACCTACTTAGGTTCACCAACAGTAATCGATCAAGGTAACTCCAATGCAACTGTCAATCTTATTCAACAAGATAATAAGACGCTTTGCTCTGAGGCGCCAGAGGTAACACCTTTATCGAGCTTTGAGCAGATTTCTTTTGATACAAGCGAGACACCTTCGTCACTTTCAATTAGTAGTGCAAATAATATTCCTGTTGTAGTTGATGCAGGTGCTATACCAGAAGGGTATGGTGTAAAGTTTGTATTAACAAATGATCGGATACAAAATTCAGTGCAAGCGTCCATTGACTTTGAAGAGCCCTATATAGAAACTTTTAATGGCGTACGTTTTGGTGAGCATACCTTGGAAGTGTTTGTGATTAACCAACAACACCAAAAAATTCAGGATAATGATGCTGCTTATGCTAAAATTGAAAAGATAGCGCGTGGTTATTACTATGTCGCCATTGGCGATAGTATAACCGAAGGTCATGTAGAGTATGATAATAATATTTCGCTTGATGACAATGTATCGAAAGATGGACGCGTTAATCGTACTATAAGACCTCTGAGAGGTCCTTGCGGTGGTTATACGCCTGTTTTAAGTGATTTTTTAACCGAAAATACAGGTATACCACATGCTGTTTATAATGAGGGGATTGGCAGAGCTATGACATTAGATGCTTTAGAGGAACGTTACCCGTCTGATGAAGAACGTTTTGCACCATATCGTATTAATACGATTCTAAGCAACTATCCAGATAGTGATGGTTTTTTAATACAATATGGTACAAATGATTCAAACTATCAGACATCTGGATTAACCCCTAATGAATTTATAGGTTATATGTCTGAAATTTTTGAAAGAATAATCGCTCAAGCACCTTTTGCAAAAATATTTATCGCCAAACCGCCTATTACAAGGGGCGGTCAGGTTAATGGCCCTTTATATGAGAATCCAGATAATGAGGGCTTGAACCTTCTAATCAAGGAATATAACAATCAAATTTCAAACCTATTTCAAGATCCCGATTTTTCTAATTGGTTACCTCAGGCAAATGCGCTTGATTTTTATGCACACTTTACACAAGAGGTAAATGGCGTAAGATTTCCTATTTCAGAAACATTTATTGATAACTTTCACCCTAACAGCGAAGGTTTCCGATTTATGGCTGAGAAGTGGTTAGAAGTATTTCAAATCTATTATACTGAAAATCCAGACCTTCTTAAGGAGTGATGATTTTTTTTCTGATTCTAACGGATTTGTTGGATAGTAATGAACCACTCCCACAAGCAAACGGACAGGTTATCAGCTTAAACACTACGCTTCAAAGGGGTGGAATCTTAACCCAAAATACATAATAAATACCAAAATATAATAATGTGACAGTAAATAACTTATTGAAATACCACATAAAATATACCCAACAAATCCGTTAGAATCAGTCCCTTTCTTTATTTTTCATATACCTCTACATACTTTAGATTTGTCTCACTTGTATCAGAAAAAGGATTGGCTCTCCTCCTTTTTGTGGGGTTTTTAGAATTAAATTAAATTTTTGAGATTAGAAGTGTCCCGTCCCTATGACGGTAGCCGCGATCTTAAGCGATATTTTTTTGAGATTTGGGTTGTGGACGTCAGCTCGTCTTAGTATATTCAGTTTTCATAGCTCGATTTAGAAGTATTTAGAAAAAAAATAAATAAATTAGCGCCTCACGGCGGACTTTTAGGAGCTTCAGGATGGAAATTCCTATACTATTAAATTAGTACTGGAATATCCTGTAAAGATATATGAATAGTGCTTGTACCCCGTTTAGAGAATCTTCATTTAACATTTAAATAAAATCAGGAGATAATCATGAAACGATGTATAAAATTTTTTGTATTCGTCCTTTTATTTTTCGTAATATTTGCCTGTAATGATGAAGGCAACGATGGAGTTATCGATGGTGAATCATCCTCCAGATCAAATGAAAATGACACGGGTTCAGATGAAAATGATACAGATTTAAATCAAACACCTGAATATTACAGCGGATTTGATTTTGTGTTAACTGAGGGCGATTACTGGGAGTATTATTGGTCAAGCTACAAACGCTCTGGAAGCCAGGACTCGAATTCATCAAGTTCCGATTCCGGTTCTTTTACTATCACACTAGGTGCACATAGTTCGGTTGGGGATCTGGATGCTTATCCGTTACTGACTACAGGAAAAACAACTGATTCAAACAATTTTCAATTTTCTCCAAAATGGACCCATATTGCAATATCTGACAATCAGATTTATGGTTCAACAAATGGAACTACATTTGAAGTTATATTTGTCGCTGCTTCAACACAATGGGAAGGTGGAGGGTTTTTTACAGATTTTGGAACCAGTAAGATTGAGACTTTAGAAACAAATGTTTCAAATAATTATATCAGTACATCGGCGATTATGGCAAAACGATACAAAAAGCAAGGTCAATGTGAGTATTTCCCCGGTGTCGGAACAGTTTGTCCCAATGATGAATCCTATACCATTTCCGAAAAAGAATACTACAAAGCCGGAATCGGACCGGCTGCCTATCGGTATTCCTTTTCTTATAGCAACAATGGCGGTGGCTTTACAACCTGGATGAAAAAGAACAGGGAATTGGGATTGGTTTCAACAAATTTAAGCTCCCCGGATGGTTTTCAAGCATCTTACCCGCCTTGGTATCGAAAAACTCCTCTTACATCACCCATTACAGCCGGTTACAGTGCCGCTGCTATCGATAGAAAAATATATATAACCGGTGGAAGTCAGAGTGGAAGTCAGATCAATACGTTAAATATTTACGATGTGGCTACTAATTCCTGGAGTACCGGGGCGTCTATGCCGTCAGAACGATCAAATCATGGCAGTGTAGCAATTAATGGTAAACTTTATGTAACAGGCACTACCATTTTTGAATATGATCCAGTTCTGGATAGTTGGAGTACAATTTCGCCCTCCATGAAGTCTTCTGGACGACATATTGCTGTTGAAATAGATGGTATGATTGTTACGTTGGGAGGTTCATCAGCTGTTGAATTTGTATATCCTGAAGGTGCGTCAGGTTTCGGCTCAAAAATGCCCAGAATGCCTAGACTGGGGGGGGCCGCTTTAGGTATGGGTGAAAACCGAAGAATATATATTTGTGGAGGCGTAAGAGCTAACCCACAGTATGTAAGTTGTAAGCGGGCGGAATATTTTAAAAACTGTTTTAAATTAAATCCTTTTTCCGATTGGGAATGGACTTCAGTAAAATCAATGCCCACAGTTCGTGCAGACCTGTCTGTTGTAGAACTCAATAATAAGCTCTATACAATCGGTGGCAGAAACTGTAAGGGATCTACCAATGTTGTGGAAATGTACGATCCTGAATTACATACATGGACAACCGTCAGTCCTATGCTCAGTAGTACTCAAAAAGGCAAATCAGCAGTTGTAGATGGTAAAATTTATGTGTTTTATGCTAACGATGGAAAAATAAATGTAGAGGAGTACGATCCCGACAGAGAGTAACAAAAAAATAATGGTTCTCTTCCCTTTTGTGGATTTTTTGAAATCGGATCAAATTTAAGGTTATAAAACCCAATATTCAAGGCCCTATACAGCTATGTTGTAAATGGGATTAGATGTCATTTAGCAAAAACCCCACAAAAAGGAGGAGAACCAATAAACTCAAGCTGATTTCCGTTGGAATAATGAAATATCACTCGAATACACATGTTCATCGAATCTTAACTTTTGTGACAAAGTTAAGATTCGGCCAAATGAGAATATCCTC
>JAAEMD010000353.1 GCA_024225875.1 bacterium | reverse complement strand
TCATTTAAGTTTTTTAATCACAGAGAGCACAAAATTTTCACAGAGGCCACAGATTATATAAAAATATAATAAAAACTCTGTGATCCCTGTGTCTTCTCTGTGTTCTCTGTGGTTAAAAAACTTAAAAAGGTTAAAAAAAGCAAAAAGGTTATAATCTTTCCATATCAACTCATAATAATTCTTCTTAAGGTTAATTATAATAAAAAATCGGAAGTTTCAAGAGGTTTTAGATAAAAGTATTGATTGCTTTCAAAAAACAGCCATTATCAAGAACATGGTCAAAATATGTTCTCATTAAGCTGAGAGTTCTCAGGCCAACATGGTTTCTCTGATAATATTTATATTTATTTTAATCTGTTATATCTGAAGATGAGATAAAGGCAATATTTAAACATACTTTTTTACTTTTTTATTGCCAATAAAATATCTTACAGTATATAACATACCCGTGAACTATGATAAACAACATTTTTTCTCAGGAAGAAGATCAAATGGTCAGCAACAGACTTTCAGATAATTAATTTCCGGAAATTTGTATAAGTAATAAGGAATTAAGCGTGTTTACTTTTCTTCATGCATCAGATATTCATTTGGACAGCCCCCTGCTGAAACTTGACCATTATGAAGGAGCACCGGTTGAAGCCTTGCGCCAGGCTACGCGGCGGGCCCTTGAAAATCTTGTGGAATTAGCCATTACCAAACACGTTGATTTTGTTCTTATAACAGGCGATTTATATGACGGGGACTGGAAGGACTACAATACTGGCCTTTATTTTGTCTCCCAGATGTCAAAACTGCGGGAAGCCGGGATATCTGCCTACATTATCACAGGAAATCACGACGCTGCCAGCAAAACAACAAAAACTCTCCGGCTCCCTGATGGCATTCACCTGTTTCCCACTGACAAACCTGATACTGTCTG
>JAAEMD010000352.1 GCA_024225875.1 bacterium | reverse complement strand
TGTCTTTTTAATTCCTCACTTAATCCGTTTGCACCATCTGCAACTCCGACAACTTCGCTTTCTGATGTCATCCCTATTAATTCTGACGCGCTGTGCAACTGGCTTACAACCTCCGGATACGAATCCATTTTTCCTACAAATATTTTATCTTTCTGTTCCAATGGTCTTGCAAAACCTATTCGGACATCACGCCATTTTATATCTTTCTCTTTTATCGGATTGTTGTATACAGGCGTTTTTTCATCTGAATCTTTTACTTCATGCATTTCAGCGGTCCTGATTTCACATCCGTCTAATTCAATCAGCACCTTTTCTGCAAACAAATCATTTTCTTCGTTAACTGACGACAGCTTATTTTCTACATATTCTGATGCCTCATTGCCAATTTCCTTAGTTGTCCGGTCAACGGTACTTATGCCTATTTCAAAATGATAATGCTCTTTGAATTTTTTACTGGCTGTTCCAAATGATTCATCCGCACCAAAGTCGCTTAATGCTCGTTTAACCGCTTCACTCCTGCCTTGGTGGGTAATTTTCATTTCGTCGGTTAATGGCTTTGACGGCTCCGTACCTGGCCATAAGTACGGAGATTTTATTTCAATTTTACCAAAAATAATATTAAATTCTATAGTTGGGTTTTTATGAATACTCATTCCCTGGGCTTTCTTATTTAAAACTATTTCATCGCGTGTGTTTTCCAATACATTTTTTGTTGTTTGCAGGCCAATTTCCTGAACAATGTTATTAATATCCTGATCTATTAATGTTGCCCGGGCTGCTAAATTTTTTTCCACTCCAATAATTTTTTCTGATAATTTTTCACTAACTTCACTGATAATTTCCTGATATATATTTTTTTCCATCATAGCATAGTCTCCTTAGGTTAGGTTTTTTATTATATTATTTACCTACCTAACAAAAAGTGACTCGGAAGCCAAGTGAAAAAATCAATTATTTCAAAAAGAATTATTTTACTATCTCCAACGGTCTTGAATTACACCCATAAGAATGTACCCTCCCACAAAGACATGAAAAGCAGTTGCTGCCAATAAAAGCACAACTAAGAAGAAGGTGAATACGAGTAGCACAAGATTGAAGGTTTCATTCCGATTTTGCCGTTATGGCTGATGAGGAATTTAGTGAACAATAGTATTATTTTCAATTACAGCAAGATCAAAGCGTGCCTTATGATTATCCGGATTTTCTTTTATCGCCAATACCAATTCATCTATCGCCTTATCTTTTAAACCCATTTTAAGGTATAGCATTGCCAAATCATGGTGATCGCCTTTCTTCGATATTTTTTCATAATTAAATTCTGCAGAGTCTATTTCAGACTTTATTT
>JAAEMD010000351.1 GCA_024225875.1 bacterium | reverse complement strand
TCTTCGGTGAATTTGGTGTAACTCCGCAATCTCAGCATCATTTAAATGTATTTCCATACCTTAAATTATCCCATGCCAGACTGCGGATAACTCATGGTTTTTTCATGTTATGTTCTGGGTTTTATTTCGGTTTGGGTATATCAGCTTTATTAACTGATTCTGGCGCTACTTATTAACCTGCATGGTTTTATTTCACCCGGGTTTAATACCAGCCATCTTCCCCGCTTAGTCTACTATGTTTATTTTTTGATACGCCCACCCCAGGCGAACCTGATTTAAAAGCTTGTCAAATACTTTATCTCCATTATAAACTTAGTATCAATTTTCCAGCAGGTTAATATATAGCTGGCACAAATTGAACTGTCCGTTTAAATGACTGAGTGCTGTGTACTGACGTACTTAAACGAAGTCATTTGAAAACTTTAAGTGTCGGACATTTTACTTTGGAACAGCTATAATCGGGTTTCGATATAACAGATATATTAAATAACAGGAGGAAAATAAGTGAAATTTTTATTAAGTATATTAGCAGGAATAATATTATTATCCAGCCAGGTTTTTAGTTATAACCTGTCAACACCGGCAGAAAAATTCGGTATTGGAGCAGGTTATGCGATGGGAAAAAATGCATTTAAAACCTGGACAATCAGTCCAGTATACGGGATCAATAAAAATATAGAAATCGGTCTTAATATATCAGAAGGAAGTAAAGTAGAACCAGAACTAAATAATACTCAGTTTACTTCTAATCAAACAGCTGCTTATATCAATTACAGCCAGTATCTGGGCATAATTGGGGTGACCGCAGGATATTCACATTTTTTATCAGCAACAACAAAATCAACATTCCAAACCAAAGAGTATGAAGGTAATTCAAAACAACTGACAATTTATGCTGATACAGGGACAAAAGTAACACTTTATGCTTCCAAGACATGGATCACCGCTGAAAGATCCGGGCATATTGAAGAATCAGAACTTACTACCTATGGCATAGTAATAAGCCCGCAAAAAAATCTTGATATATTTATAAATACCAGTTCAGATTCAAAATTTTACACAGTGTTTTTAGGCTACTATATTTAACAGCTGAACCAATAAAGCAGAAAAGCTGGAAGCAGGCAAAAACGGCAGCCTTAAAAAGGCTTAATAAGCTTAAAAATAAAATCAATAGATTAAATACAGTGAATTACCTGATGCCTGTAGAATCTCAAAACAAGCTCAAAGGGCCGCTGTACAGGACTGAAAAAAGTTAAGCTGTTACAGACATTCATGCACATATAGCTGGGACAAATTGAACTGTCCGTTT
>JAAEMD010000350.1 GCA_024225875.1 bacterium | reverse complement strand
GACGTGTTTTTTTGTGTCTATTTTATTCTCAGGTCATTTTGTTTTTATCGGACAACAGTGTAATCCCGTTCATTTTTGGCATTTGATAATCAAGCATAACCAAATCAATATTATCGGTTTTAGAAAAAAGTTTAATGCCCTGATATCCATTTTCTGCATCTAAAACATGCCAGCCAGAAAAACGGTTTTTAAATAAAAGCCTTAAAGTTTGCCTGATTAAAATATCATCATCAATAATCAAGACTATCTTTTTCAATTTGCGGGCCCCTCACTTTAATGTAATCTATTTTTTCAGCAATGCACACTATTACTGAATATTTTAGGGGATTATATAGAATGTATTTATCTTTGTAAATAGTTATTTCATTGTTTGTGCTATTTACTGATAATATTTTCTGTAATTAACAAATAATAGCCGTTATGGTAAGATAATATTTAAGATGACTGAAACATTTTTCGGAAATAAAACTTTTTGTGAGCAGTTATGCCTTTACAGGAAGCGTCAAAAAATCAGCCAGGATAACCTTGGCGCTAAAGCCGGGCTTTCCAGAGGGTATGTAAATAAATTTGAAAACGGTATGCAAATACCTAAAGTTGAACTGGTTAGAAAATTAAGTGCAGCTTTAGAGCTAAATCCAGATGAAGAAGCATATCTTATTAAAGCTGCCGCAAAATCGTTCTTATTAAACTCAGATTATAACGAACATTTTGGGTTTTTAAAAAATTATGATCCTGACACTTTAGAGCAAATGAACTTTATACCACTCTTTGATTATCCTTTAACTAAAATAATGCCCCCTTATAAAGATATCAAGCCTGTCCGCTACTATCCAATACATCACGATATGGTAGAAAAAGAATGCTATGCAGTTATATACGAAGATGAATACTCCACCAGAGAAATAGAATACAAAAAAGGGGATATTTTAATTATTGATCCTGTGTTTAGCCATTTGAACTTAGGTGATTATGTTTTGGTGCGTATTTATGATCAGGTAACAATTAAAGGTTATCAGATGGTTCAAGATGAAAACAGAGTATATATTCATTTCATACCTTATGCGGTTGCTGGGGAAGCTACTATATTTGACCCGATTGCAGACAGTAATAAATTTGAAATACTGGGAAAAGTGGTATGTTCTATAAAGTTGTATTAATGGTTCTAAGTTTGGAGGTTCTAAGTTTGGAGGTTCTAAGTTTGGAGGTTCTAAGTTTGGAGGTTCTAAGTTTGGAGGTTCTAAGTTCTAAGTTCTAAGTTCTAAGTTCTAAGTTCCAGGTTTTGAGGAAGAATTATTATGCAAATAACTAAGTTTGAAAATTTAGATTGTTGGAAAGAAGCCAGGAAGCTGGTAAATATGGTTTATGAGCTTACAAGATTAGAGGAGTTTTCTAAGGACTTTAAACTTTGTAGCCAAATACAGGCAGCCAGTGTTTCAGGAATGTCTAATATTGCAGAAGGGTTTGATCGTAAAAGCAATTTAGAATTTATAAGGTTTTTATATATTTCATTAGCTTCAATAAGTGAAGTTCAAAGCCAGCTATATGTAGCAATAGATCAAAAGTATATAAATGAAAAACATTTTCAAACAACTTATGATCAAACAACAAATACGAAAAATCTGCTATATGGTTTTATACGCTACCTTAACAACTTAGAACCTGGAACTAAACAACTTAGAACTAAACAACATAGAACTAAATAACT
>JAAEMD010000349.1 GCA_024225875.1 bacterium | reverse complement strand
TAACCCTTAACGGTAATAATGTTTCAAAAGATAGGTTACCAAATAGTTATTTTTAGTATATAAAATGTCTCTTTAACTTTAAAAGTAAAAGGAGGCATTATGGAAGAAGCATTAAGAAAAGAAGCAATTGCGAGTTATCAGTCAGGAGAAAAGCCGAGACAAATATACACCGAACTCAAACGCTCAAAAAAATGGTTTTTTAAATGGTTAAACCGATACAAAACCGGCGCTGCGGGTTGGTATAAAGATAAATCAAAAGCGCCAATAAAAAAACCTGCACAAATAAGTGAAAGAAAAAAACAGCGAATAGTTAAAATCAGAAAGCATCTTGAATCAATATCCTTTGCTCAAGTCGGAGTTTCAGCGATAAAATGGGAACTGAAGAAATTAGGAGGTTCCTTACCGTCAGACAGCACAATCAACCGTATAATAAAGAGTGAAGGTCTTATTAAAAAAAAACTCCATACACTGCCAAAGGAGTGGAATACCCGTACTTTCGAGAAGCTCTCAGCGCCAATCATATTCATCAGGCAGATTTTGTCGGGCCTCGATACATCAAAGACGACGGGCGCTTTTATTCTTTTAACATAATGGATATCTTCAGCCATTGTGTTTATATTGAACACCAGCGCAGCAAAAAAGACAGTCAGGTTGCAGCTTCATTGCTCAGATGCTGGAAAACCATGGGATTGCCTAAGATAGTTCAATTTGACAATGAACTTAGCTTCCACGGCAGCAATAAGTATTCGAGAACGCCTGGTTTAGTAATTCGGCTGTGTCTTTATTACGGCATTGAGCCTGTTTTTATTCCTGTAAAAGAACCTTGGCGCAATGGAACGATAGAAAGATTTAATGATACATATGATAAAAAGTTTTTTAGGCAGCAGAGGTTTATAAGCTATAACCACTCAAAGCGTGAGAGTAAAAGGTTCCAAAAATATCACAACAAGAATCATCGTTACAGTTGTCTTAAAGGTAAAACACCGGAAACGATGCTTCAAAGTAAGCCTAAGACATTAGGACCTAATACCAAGATGCCCAAGCTTGATTATATTCCTGCCGGCAAAATTGCAGTCATTCGTTTCATACGCAGCAAGTGCGAATTGGATATTTTTAGTGAGAAGTTTATAGTTCCCAAAGAGCTTGTGTATTCTTATGTAAAAGCCGTGATAGACACAAAAGAGCAGGTTCTTAGTGTGTATACCGGAAGCGAAGCAGTTTTATTTTTAAAATACAAAATGACTCAATAACATCCAAGAGTTACAACGCAAAAATCGGTGTTATTTACGAACTCCAAGATTTCAAAATGTCGAAAAAGTCCTGATCAAGCGAGTCATATAAGCTGCTAATTTATAACAGTAACCTATGTCTTGACATTTTTTACCATTAGGATTGGATAACCAATGCCCCTGTATCCTGATTTGAGAGTCAAAATTGTCAAGACATAATGGGCTTTCTTAACGGTATTTTATTTCAAAACATAGGTTACTCAAAATAGTTGTTTTACTATTTTAGTATGTATACCGCTGTGTAGTAATGAAAGAGCAAGGAACTCTATTAACTTTTCGACATTTTGCTCGCGTAAGTCTAAATATTTTTAGGGACTTGCCGCCAATAGCCCGCCGATTTATCAACGGTGAATCACAAACTAAAGTCCCGTAAGGACGGACGCCTCTTATCAGTGTCTCTGCGAGACTCAACGTCCCTAATGGACTTAAATGAAGTTGGCTCTTTCACCCGCCGATAAATCGGCGGGCTATTAGCGTGTGTCCCTGCGGAACAAAAGCTGTTTCCACTTTTTCTGATTATTATGTCCAAAAAATCATGAGCGGTTACTTAGCCGGGATCTGGAAATAACC
>JAAEMD010000348.1 GCA_024225875.1 bacterium | reverse complement strand
CTAACTTAATTCGATATTTTCCTCTCATAGCTTTACCTCCTTCTTAAATAGAAGTATACTATATTTTTGCTTGTTATTTTATGTCACAGTGTACTAGTATCTATGCAGTTAAAAGTAACATCAAAATCCGATTTCTTTTTAGCAGTTTTTAAAATTATGGCTTTTTTGGGCTTTTTTCTAAGATTTGCCAAAGATTTCATCTTTCCTTCTAATGTTTTAGGCCCACGAGTACCTTTTTGCTTGTCTTTAAGGCTAGCTTGGGCATATTGTTCTAATTTTTCTTGCGGTATTTGTTTGCTTTTCTTCATTTATTACCTCCATTTCAGTACCTTAACTGGCACCATGTGTTCTATATTTTGAAAAAATATTTTCTGTGAATATTATTGATCGAATTTATGATTTTGATAATTTAGTTTTTATCAATGGATTGAGGCTAAGAAGCCTACTAATTCAAATATGTTTTTAGGATTTGTTTTTGATTTAGATTCGATAAATAAAAAATTTAGTTAAAAGAGTGTAGTACAATACCGACGCCCTTAATGCTAGCTCAAATTTGAGCTAGCCTAAAAGGGAGCCACAACAGATTCAAACACCGGATTTTAGCTTCAAATGTTTCATGTGCTGTGTGCTCACCATAACTAAACATAGAGAATCATACCCAATAGATTTTATATGGTTTCTACTTAGTTATAGTGCTTATAGCGTAGTGTCAGGCCTTACAGACAACAGAAAATTAGATTTAATTAATATCGGAAAAAATTTTGATTTCGTTAGTTTCTATATTTTTGCACACTAAATCAATATGCCTTAAATTTGTAGTTTGCACAAAATCATCTAATGAGTAAACAAAGCGCGGTATTAATCCACGACCTACATATATTAAAGTCTTAAAAAGATAACCAAGAAATGAACCGGCATAGCGAAACCTATGAATACATTTTTCAATGTGTTCTCTAAGTTCAGCTTCATACCCCTGCCATATCTTTAGGGAATATATTGTTTCAATCCAATTTTCCACTGTGAAATACAGTAGCTCTTCTAATTTTTTTTTAGCTGCTAAATTACCTCTTTGCACCAAGCGAACAAGTGTAATGCAAATACAATCCATACACCGGCTCTCTTGTTTAGTTGGGATAATAAAAAATAGGTATAGATTCTTATTATAAATGTTTAAAGCTTTTTTCAACTTCTTCGAACAAAAATAAACTTTTTTAGTTTTTCTATAGCGAGGTTTCCAGAGTTTTTGATGTTCTTTATTGAGAGCACGGGTAACTTTATCCCAATTAACTGTCCCGAAAGGCATTCTGTAGTTATTAATTATGTGCCAGTAACAATGTGGAGCATGTTGCTTGATCCATACTGCCTGAATATAAGTAGGTCTCTTTTTAAGAATCAATTCATCTAATTCTCGAATAGCTTTTTCAAAAGATGCATTTAGGTTTTTATTCACTGGATGCCGCCCTTTTGTAAAATTATTTTATTTTTCAGTCAATAAAAATATTCAAATAGTTCTTGTAGCTATAGGTTCGATCATATGTGGTCTGTTGGTCTCTGTTTGAGAGAATTCCTAGCTTAACGAAACGCTCAATTAATTTTTGTGCGCCCATGCGAGAAAAACCAGTCCATTCCATTATGCTTCTGCTAGAAACAATAGGTTGCGAAAATAGTTTGCGAATCACTATTACACTGCTGTTAGCTTCTCTCTTTCCCAACGCTTGAATTTTAGCCATATCTTCTTCTCGAAGCTGTGTTATCTTTTTAGAAATGGCAATAGCCTCATTTGCAGTATTAATAACTCCGTCAAGAAAGAAATCTAGCCACTTATCAATTTGGCCATCATGGTAATCCATCAAGCGCTGATAATAAATTTTACGATGTTTTCTAAAATATGAAGAAAGGAAAAGTACCGGACGCTCCAATAGCTGTCGATGACAAAGTAACATCGTTATCAATAAACGACCTGTACGTCCATTACCATCTAAGAAAGGGTGAATAGTTTCGAATTGAGCGTGTACTAAGGCTGCTTGAATTACAGGGATTGTCGCAGTATCAGCATGTAAAAAAAATTCCAGATCAGCCAAAGCACTATGCATATCTTGTACTGCCGGTGGCACAAAAGAAGCATTACTGGGAGTTGTTCCACCAATCCAATTTTGTGATTTACGAAATTCCCCAGGGGCAGAAAAATGAGTAGCTCTGGCATCGGTCATTAATTGTTCGTGGATTTCTCGAATCAACCGTAAAGAAAATGGAAAATCCTTTAATCGGTTTAATCCATAATTTAAAGCTTTGATATAAAAAATAATGTCATCCGCATCGGTTGTTTTAGAAGCAAGCCCAGCATCTTTCTCAATAGCATCTACAATAGTGGCTTGTGTTCCTTCAATTTGCGCAGAAGCCGCGGCATCTTTAGCCACAAACATAGAAAGAAAAAAATCTACATCGGGCAAAGTATGGGTGATACCATCCAGTTTACCGATCAAGCGTTCAGCTTCGGTAGCTTTAAGCAAGATTAACTTAGGTATATCCAAAAGACGTTTGTCGGGAAACGGTAATAAAGTAAAAGCTGAATAGCCTTCCGGTTGTTTTGTATTTTTACCAATAATAATTTTCATTTTTTTAGTTTATAACCCATCGATTGATAGCTACTATCTTAGTATATAGTTTGCTTTGGTTCAAGAGATGTAAACATCAAATAACAATTTACTTCCGCGGGCACGAAATCCACTCAAAAATGAGTACCCTTTTAAGTTACTACCAATTTCCTGCTTTTAATCAAATGGGTTAAAGTACCCCTGTTTACTTCCAGTATCCTAGCAATAGCAGCAACCGGAACATTTTTAGCCAGTAATTCTGTGATCTGCTCTTCTTTCCCGGTAAGTTTTGTGTTCTGAGATAACCGACCTTTTGGTCTGCCAAGCTTTTTGCCTTCAGCCTTATACCTAGCTAAAGCTTCTCTTGTTCTTTGGGAGATCATATCCCTTTCAATCTGAGCAGATAAACCAAAGGCAAAAGCCAAGACTTGAGAATTTATGTTATTACCAAGCTCGTAGTTTTCTTTGGTAGTAAAAACTTTTACATCTCTGTTCATTAAATTATGCAAAATACTCATAATTTCAAGCAGACTTCTTCCCATTCTGCTAAGTTCAGTCATTATAACAATGTCGTTCTGTTCTAGCTTACCTATAAGCTCTCCAAGCTGGCGTTCTTCTAATTTTTTACGGCTGGATATGGTTTCTTCTATCCATTTATCAATAGTCAGTTTTTTTGTGTCAGCATACTTTAAGATTTCAAAACGTTGGTTTTCTGTGTTTTGTTTATCGGTACTTACTCTTATGTATCCGTAGATCATTGTTTTACCTCCAATTATTTATATTGGTTAAGTGTCAAAGAAAACGGTCGTTTTTACTAAGCAATATCTGTATGAGTATGAAAAAAGGTAGTTTTTCTTTAAGCAAATATTGGCT
>JAAEMD010000347.1 GCA_024225875.1 bacterium | reverse complement strand
CTTTAAAAAAGATATTATATTTATTAAAATTATATTCTAAACTATATTATAACTGGTACAAATTGAACTGTCCGTTTAAATGACTGAGTGCTGTGTACTTGCGTACATTAACGAAGTCATTTGAAAACTTTTGTGTCGGACATTTTACTTTGTATCAGCTATAGCTGATACAAATTGAACTGTCCGTTTAAATGACTGAGTGCTGTGTACTTGCGTACATTAACGAAGTCATTTGAAAACTTTAAGTGTCGGACATTTTACTTTGGATCAGCTATAGGATACTGGATTCTAAACTATTATTTATCTTATTAAGGAGTTGTTATGAACGAAGAGCTTAATAAAATCAACGCTTTAGTCGAAAAAGAGTCTCAATTCTTAGATGCTTTACTAAAAGAGTCACAAAAAGTAATTGTCGGCCAGGAATACGTTCTTGAACGATTATTAATCGGTATTCTAACCGGCGGACATTTACTGCTGGAAGGGGTTCCCGGTCTTGCAAAAACATTATCAATTAAAACTATTGCGGAAATTGTTGATGTAAAATTCAAACGAATTCAATTTACTCCGGATTTACTGCCTGCAGACCTTATTGGCACACAGATCTATAATCATTCAAAACAAGAGTTTATACCAAAGCTCGGACCTGTTTTTGCAAATTTTATTCTAGCTGATGAAATAAACCGTGCCCCTGCAAAAGTTCAAAGTGCTTTGTTAGAGGTTATGCAGGAAAAACAGGTTACTATTGGAGATTCAACTTATAAACTGCAGGATCCTTTTCTAGTATTAGCTACTCAAAACCCCATTGATCAAGAAGGAACATATCAGTTACCGGAAGCACAGATAGACAGATTCATAATGAAAATAAAAGTGAAATACCCTAAAAAACATGAGGAAAAAGACATTATTAATAGAATTGCCATTGGTTCAATACCAACTGCAAATAAAATAACCTCTGCCCAGGATATTATCAGGGCAAGAGAAACTGTTGCAAAAATATATATTGACGAAAAAATAAAAGACTATGTCCTGGATATTGTATTTGCAACCAGAGAACCTGATAATTATAATCTGCAGGAATTAAAGCCTTTAATCAGCTACGGCGCATCACCTAGAGCGTCCTTATATCTAATTGCTGCAGCACAGGCACATGCCTTCATTAAAAAAAGAGGTTATGTAACCCCGGAAGATATCAAGGCAATAGGAAAAGATGTCCTGAGACACAGAATCATTCCATCTTTTGAGGCAGAGGCAGAAGATCTGGATTCTGATGCTATTATTGAGCGTATTTTTTCTGAAATAGAAGTTCCATAAAAAAACTCTAACTAAATTAGAAATACATTATGATACCCAGGGAAATACTAAAAAAAGTAAAAAATATAGAGATCAAAACTCGACAAATTGTAAATTCTACTTTTACCGGCAGTTATCATTCTGCATTTAAGGGCCGGGGCATCAGCTTTTCTGAAGTAAGGGAATACCAGCCAGGCGATGAGATAAGACAAATTGACTGGCACGTCACTGCAAAAATGAACCATCCATATATTAAACTGTTTGAAGAAGAGAGGGAATTAACTGTAATACTTATGGTTGATCTGAGTGCCTCCGGAGACTTTGGCAGTTTTAATATATCCAAAGCAAATTTAGCATCAGAAATAGCTGCTATACTGGGATTCTCAGCCAATAACAACAATGACCGGGTAGGCCTGATCCTGTTTTCCGATAAAGTTGAGAAATTTGTCCCACCTAAAAAAGGGAAAAACCATATGTTTGCTATTCTCAGAGAGATTTTTTATTATAAACCGGACAGTAAAAAGACTTCTATTTCCAATGCCCTTGACTTTATGTTAAAAACAAACAAGAAAAAGTCTATCGTTTTTTTAATATCTGATTTTATTGACAGTAACTATGAAAAAAAAATGAGTATTGCTTCAAGAAAGCATGATATGGTCCCTATCATTATCAGAGACCCGAAAGAAGAGAATCTCCCTAAGGCAGGATTATTAAATATTGAAGATAGTGAAACAGGCGAAATACTAACAATCAATACCAGGTCAGTAAGTATTCGACAATCGTTTCAAAATATCATTTTTGCCCGGCATACTGAGCTTATACGTTTCTTTAAATCTATTAATATAAAACATATTAACCTGAACACTGAAAAACCCTACGTTCGTGCATTAATAGATTACTTTAAGTATAGAGCTGACAGGTATTAGTACAGGGATTTAATTATGAGAAAATTTTTTGTTTTTTGCTGTTTACTACTGTTTTGTTGTCTGAAGCTCTATGCTCTGGAAATTACTGTTAATCCGGTTATAACTCCAAACACATCCACAATCGGAGATATTTTAACTTATAAACTATCTGTGAAATGTAGTAAAAGTATTATTATTGCAACACCGGACCTGACATTAAAGGAGAACTTTACATTAATTAAAGAAGAACATAATAAAACACTGTCTGAAGATCTGGTAAACTATGATTTCATTTACAGGTTTTCAATATACGAGACTGGAGACCTTTTATTTCCAACTCAAAATATTAAATATCGTCATAAGGGAAAAAACCATTCTTCCCTGCTGCCGGCAATTCCAGTCAAGATAAAAAGCATTTTACCGGAAGATCCCGGCAAAAGGGTATTATTAGACATTGCCGATCCCTTTACCCTGAGGATTGATAAATGGAAATATATTTTATTGTCCCTGGCCCTGGTCTTATTATCGCTGGGGTTATGGAAGCTTTATATTTTCAGAAAAAACAGAAATAACAGTAAAGATACAGTTATGATCCAGGATAATAACAACAATAAAACACCTGGTGAACTGGCAATCGAAGAGCTTAATGCTCTGGTTGCACAGAATCTTCTGGATAAAAACTGCATAAAAGAACATTACATCATATTAACCGAAATAATGAAAAAGTATTTTTCAAAAATATATCATAAAAAAATTCTTGAGATGACAACCTGTGAAACCCTTGAGTGTTTAACTGATCATAAAATAGATGACCAGACTTTCAGAAGAATTAAGAAAGTTTTTGAGATTGGCGATCTTGCTAAATTTGCAAAAGCAGCACCGAAAAAAGAAATCAGTCAGGAAGCTGTCTCCAAAGCCTTTGAAATTATTAATAGACTAACTCCAGTAAAAAAGGACAGTAACCTTACAGCCGGAGGAGCCGGATAAATGCGTTTTGAAAGTCCTTTATTTTTATTGTTACTCCCTTTAATTTTTGCAGTATTTATTTTACGTTCGAACAAAAACCTTATTTCTACAGTAAAATATACAAATTTAGCAGATTTATATCAGTTAGAAGACAGAACCGCCATGTTCTTTTCTGGTTTATCTAAAATAATCAGGTATGCTGTTTTAATAATAATTATTATAGCTTTAGCCCGGCCCCAGGGTGTAAATAAAACTCAAAACAAACTGGTTGAAGGCATAGATATTATGCTTGTACTTGATGTTTCTGAAAGCATGGCTGCTGAAGATTTTCAATCTGCAGACAGACTGAGTGTAGCAAAAAAAACCATTAAGGAGTTTATAAAAAAAAGGGACTCTGACAGAATGGGACTGGTAGTATTTGGTGGTGCGGCTTTTACACAATGCCCTTTAACCCTGGACTCCGGGGTATTAATAAGATTTTTAGATCATGCGAAAATAAATATGGCTGAACAGGGAACTGCCATAGGAATGGCTATAGCAACTGCCCTCAATAGAATTAAAGAGAGCACCTCAAAATCCAGAATATTAATTTTACTTACTGATGGTGAAAATAACAGAGGTGCCATTGAGCCATTAAAAGCTGCTGAGCTGGCCAGGAACCTCGGTGTAAAGGTTTACACCATAGGAGTTGGCAAAGAGGGCATAGTGCCTCTTCAGGATCCTGTACGCGGAAAAATCCTTGTCAGAACCTCTATTGATGAGGAAACCTTAAAAAATATAGCTGCAAAGACAAACGGGCAGTACTTTCGAGCAGAGGATGAACAGACTCTGAAAAGTATAT
Source organism: bacterium (assembly GCA_024225875.1). GTDB lineage: Bacteria > Margulisbacteria > Marinamargulisbacteria > JAAEMD01 > JAAEMD01 > JAAEMD01. The sequence goes on along the minus strand of JAAEMD010000347.1, from coordinate 6,268 downwards.
ACAGTTCGATCGATAAGCTTGAAAAAACTAAAATCAAAACAAAAGCCAATTTCAAATATAAAGACTACTTCCCTTTTCTATTATGGATCATTTTTATATTATTATTAGTTGAATTTATCATATCAAATGTAGTTTTCATCAGTGTGCCATGATATATAAGAATATTAATTTATCAGTATTATTTTTTGTAGTGCCTGTCCTGCTTATTTTCTTATACACGGGATTTATAAGAAAAAAGAGGATGTTTGCTGAATTTATTAATATTAATATGCGTCATAAAATGGCACCCAGTATCAGCTATACCCGTCGTTTCTGGAAAAAACTCCTTCTATTACTGGGGTTCTGCTTCATTATTATTTCGTTAATAAGACCCCAGTACGGCACTCATTATGAAAAAATAACCAGAAAAGGTTTAAATATTCTAATTGCTTTAGATACATCTGCAAGTATGCTGGCAAAAGATACGGAACCATCCCGTTTTGAACATGCAAAACAGGAAATACATGGACTTATCGAAAGCCTTACCGGAGACAGGATAGGGCTGATTGCTTTTTCCGGAACTTCTTTTGTTCAATGCCCCTTAACACTGGATTATTATACCGTAAAGCTTTTTTTAAACGAATTATTTCCAGGTGTAATACCTCAACCGGGAACTAATATATCCCATGCAATCAAAACAGCTGTTAAATCCTTCCCAAAAAACGATACCAGCCAGAAAATTATCATTCTTATTTCTGACGGAGAATATTTTGAAGGGACTCCAGTTAAGACCGCTAAAACAGCTGCCAGAAATGGTGTACGTATATATACAATTGGAATAGGCAGTGAAGAGGGAGAACCAATACCTGTAAAAGACGAGAACAACATAAGCAGCCTTAAAAAAGATATTCAGGGCAATATTGTACTGTCCAGGCTCAATACTGAGATACTGAATAAGATAGCAGTAACAACAGGCGGAAAATTTTTTAAAGTTAATAAAAATAATTTTGTTATGGAAAATATCTATAAAGATATTTCTTTATTTGAAAAACAGACTCTGGAAGAGCAGAGTTATAAGAAGTACAAAGATAAGTACCAGTATTTTCTTATTTTTGCTTTCTTTTTACTTCTAATAGAATTTACTTTATCCGAAAGAAAGCATGTAAAAATGAGCTGGAGCGGCCGAATATGATATTGCAAAAATATAAACCTGATATCAGAATATACTTTATCATTTCCTGCCTTATACAATTTATATTAATAAACAGCTGCTGCGCTTCCAGCATAAAACAGTACAGGGACAACAATAAAGCTATAGATTTCTATCAAAACGGACAGTCGGCAGAAGCAATAGAGCTTTTTTCCGATATCCTGGCAAAAGACAGCTCCCTGGCTGAGGTCTATAATAATCTGGGCAATGTTTTTTATAAAGAAAAAGACTTTGACAATGCCAGAAAAGAATACAATAAAGCATTAAAAAAAGTTGACCGCTCCAGAAAATCAGCTGTTTACTACAACCTGGGCAATCTTGAATTCAGCAAAGGAAATATAGAAGAAAGTATAAAAAATTATCAAAGCGCTCTCCTGCTTGACCCCTCAAATAAAGCAGCCAAACATAATCTTGAATTTATTTTAGAAAAGAAAAAACAGACAACACCCTCACAAAATAGTCAAAATCAAAATCCCGATCAACAACAAAAAGAAAAAGAAAAAGAAAAAGAAAAAAATGATAGCAAAAAAGATAAAAATAACAGTAAAGATCAGCAAAACAGTATCCAGCAGCAAATTAATGAAGCTAAAAAAAAGGCTGCTGAAGAACAAAAAAATAAAATTGAAAACAGTAATAGAATATTAAAAGCACTTGACCAGATGGAAAAAGAGGCCCGAAAAAAATATCTTAATAAAGTATTACAGCCCTCGAAAGGAACTGATAAGGATTGGTAGTTATAAATAAGTTTAAGGATCTGTACAGGCTCTGTATTATTACAATAGCCCTGTATTTGTTAACAACAGCTTTATACGGACAGGAAATAAATATAACTGCAAAAGTGAGCAGCGCAAAAGTTGCTGTGGGCTCAACCTTTGAGTATGAAGTTATTATCTCCGGTGAGTATGAAGTTATTATCTCCGGCAAAAACACAGGAAATATCCCCAAACCAGAGCTGCCGGATTTTCAGGGAAACTTTATCAACCTGTCTTCTTATCATTCCACCTCATATTCCTGGGATAACGGTAAGATGGCCATCTCAAAAACCAACCGTTATATTCTTCAGGCAGTAAAGGAAGGAGACTTTATAATTAAGCCCGCAGAAGTGAATTTTAACAACCAGCGAATTAAAACTAATGCTATCCGAATACAGATCCTGCCTGCAAACACTACAGCTAACGTATCTACAACCAGTACCAGACAGCGCAATATCATTCAACTGACCCCACAAAGACAAAACACCAACAGTAATGTCATTATTTACGGTAAAGTAAATAAACAGACCGCCTATGTTGGAGAGCAAATTATATACGAGGCCAGATTCTTGAGCCGAATCCATCTCTGGAGTAATATTCAATATGAAACACCTGAATTTAAAAATTTTATTACAGAAAACCTGGAAACAAAAAAAGGGAAATCCCTGGTAAGCGTTGAAAACAGAAAATACCATTCATTTGAACTGGCAAAAAAAGCACTGTTTCCACTTGAAACAGGTCAGTTTTCAATAAAACCTGCCCGCGTGAGTTTTGTCGCAAATTTTTTTGACGGAGAACAGGTACTTGCTTCACAACCATTATCCTTAAACATCATACCTCTGCCCCAGAAAAATAAACCAGCAGATTTTTCCGGTTTAGTAGGCGATTTTTCATTAACAGCAAATACCAGTAAACTCAAAACAGATCGCAACTCCCCGATTACAGTAAGAATAAAATTAAGCGGAGAAGGGAATTTAAAAAGTGTTTCCGATCTGTTGTTTAACACCACCACTAACCTGAAAATTTACAAATCCAAAGTAGAAGATGAGATAAAGTTTGCCGATAAAGTAACAGGGACAAGAACATTCGAATATATTGTTATCCCTAAAATAAGCGGCCGGCTGGCCATCCCTTCCTTCAATATCCATTTCTTTGATCCACAGAAAAAGGACTACATTCTGATAAAAACAGAATCTGTACCCTTCGAATCATTAGAAGTAAAGACAACTGAACAAACAACAACAAAAACATTTCAGCAGAAAACAGACATTGAGGTTTTACAAAAAGATATTCTTTATTTAAAAAGCCCCCTGTACCTGGAAAGAAAAAGTAAGTACCTGTTTGACAGCATATTATTCCGGTTATTGATTTTATTGAATATTGTATTATTAATGTATTCGATCATATCCATTCTTTTTAAGAAGTTTTATATCAAAAATGAGGCCCGGAAAAAAAAGCAAAAAGCCTATAACACTGCTTTACAAAGCTTTTCCAGACTATCCAGGAACATTGAGTCTGATACCGGAGCTGTTTCAAAATTACAAAATATTTTCCTGACTTTTCTTTCTAATAAAACCGGAGTCTCTTTTTATGGATTAACAAAAGCAGAAATGGCCACTGTTCTGGAAAAAAACAACCTGGATAAAAGAAATGCAGACTCCTGCCTGGACATAATGGAAAAACTGGCGTTTACTGTTTATGCCCCTTCAAAAGTCAGCATAGAAGATAAAAAAATAATTTTTGAAACTACTGCAGCTCAAATGAAAAATTTAAAGAAATGGGATCCTGATATATAATGAACAAATACAGCTTATTTTACATTAATTTTATTACCTGTTTTCTTTTATTATTCTGCTGCTCTTATACCTTTGCTGCAGAAAATAATACATTAGAACTAAAAGCTGAACATCTTTATGCTGAAGCTGATTACTCAGGTGCTTTATCCATTTATTCAGAAATGTATAAATCATCAAAGAATAATGTAAATTTACTTTATAACATCGGCAACATTTACTACCGGTTAAATGATACCGGCAAAGCTATTTGTTTTTATCTTAAAGCTTTAAAATATGCGCCCAAGGACCCGGAAATCAAGTTCAATTTAAATCTTGCCAGAGAAAGAACAGTTGATAAAACAGCTTCAAAATCACAGCCGTCTTTTATTAAAAAACTGTTACTGCTGCCTTCTTTATCACTCAACATTTTCTTATCAATCTTCTTATTACTGTTAACATTATTCAGCTCTCTGGTTTTTTTTATCAGCAGGGCTAAGCGAGGAGAGTTGTTCAGGAACCTTTTTATTGTAAGTACCATTTTATTAACAGCCTGGTCATTAATGTTAAGCTTAAAATTTTTTCAGGAGTTTTCTATTACTAACGGTGTTGTAATATCAAAAAAAGCAGAAGTTAAGTCCGGCCCGTCATTAACACTGTCAACATTATTCTTCATACATGAAGGAACTGTATTTAGAATAATAAAAAAAACAAATGGCTGGTCTAAAATAAGATTAGAAAATAACTTTACTGGATGGGTTAATGATAAAAATTTCTGGAAAATTTAAATTTAAAATTTATTTTTCGTTACCCCTGATTCTTTTATTAAGTTTACATTCGCTTATTATCGCCAGAACAGATGTTTTTACCCCGGAAAAAGGATTTATCATCCCAAATATGCTGAATGGTTTTAAAAAAGACCAGGAAATAGGTTCTGTTTTTCATAATCCTGCAGGAATTGCCGGTTCACTTAACCACCAGATAAAGCTTGATACCAGCCATAGTTTTATTGGCTATAATTATGCAAGTATTGCCTACCTGATGCCTGTCAGAGATATTACCATGTCTATCGCATACCTGTCTTTCTATGCAAACGATCTTCTCAGAACCAGATACATTCAGGATGCACGTCCTGAAATAACAGGTACTTTTGGACACAGCAATCAATTATATAATTTTGCAGCAGCCTCAAATATAAATGAAAAATTAAAACTGGGGCTCTCAGTTGATTATATGAAACAGTCTCTTGATTCCGATTATGCTGATACCTGGATTGCTGATCTTGGTCTTATTTATCAATTCCTGCCTTACGGCTGGCTGAGTATCTATTCTAAAAATCTTTACCACTCTAACTATCAATGGAAAAAAAGCGAACAAATAGAACATCTAACAAAAAAATACACACTTGAAACTATATTTGAAATAAATAAAAGCATATTAATTTTATCAAAAGACAACTACTATTCAAAAACAGGAATTAATTTCTGGCTTAGCGATAATTTTAGTATAATTGCCGATGTTGTTTTAAATAACAGTTTTAATGTTTCAAGATACAGCTATGGAGCTATAATAAGTGCAGGCTCTCTTGCTATTCAATACAGCCATGTATCATTTCTAGTTGAAGCTATTAATATTGATCAGGATTTCCTGGGCATTTCCTTTAAATTTTCTCCACCGTCCATAATCCGCAAAAGGGATTTAGACTTCACAATTTGATACCCTCTCCCACCTAAAGGAAGGAGAAGATGTCAATAAGAGCAGCTTTTAGTCCAAAACTGATATATCCTAAATCAATAGGCTTTTTGTTTGTAACAATATCACTGCTAAATGTAATGTATGGTTTAGCATAGTTGTAATTCAAAAACCATTTTAGGTTTGGCACAGGTTTATATTCTAACCCCGTTAAACAGTACCAGTGGTTATTAGTTGTTTCACTGGTTTGTCTGTAACCCTCTTTTTCTAAATCGCTTTTTGCTTGAGGATCAATATGATTTCTTGCAAAAATATACCCGCCCCCCAATATAAACGAAAACGTTTGGTTAATTTTAAATTCACATAAGCCATAAACAGGTAATTGCGTCATAACACCCTTGCTGATTAATGTAGTCACTTTGTTGTATGTCTGCTTAAAACCTATGCCTAATCTAAAGAAATCTGTAATATTTTGTTCTGCTAAGAACATCGGATGGCTGTGTTGATGTTGGGTTGGAGGAACCCAGGCAATACCGGCAAAAGAAGAGCCTTTTTGGGTTGGGTCTATCTTTTTATAAATTTCATCAAAAAATTGATTCCCATTTAATTTATAAGATATACAAGCGTAAATACTACTTATTTCACTTTTTATGCGCTCATCAAGTTCAGCAATAGGTCCGGCATCACCCTCATCATTTTTTTCGTATCGAGTTTGATTTTGCTTACCCCAGGCATCAAGCCATTGGTTATAATAACCAGCCGTAAAAGAAAGATTTTCATTTAACCAGACTGTAGATAAAATTTTAAAAAAAGAAGAAATGCCCTTAAGAGATCCTTCGGCAAGTTTTTGTCTTAATATATGT
>JAAEMD010000346.1 GCA_024225875.1 bacterium | reverse complement strand
TCAATAATCAGTTTTGCATATTTACGGAAATAATCAAGTCTTGGATGTTTATAAATGTTTTTATTATTATACCTCTTAATAGAGGTGACAAGCTCCTGATATTCAGAAGAGAACCTTATTCCTTTTTCAGGGCTGCTTGCATTACACAGGTCTATAATAAAATTATGCATTAATACTGTATTATTGATCTCTTTTAAGTTTGTAGTGTCTTTTATTATTTCTTTTACTATTTTATATAACTTCTTTATTTGAGATTTATCTAAAACTCCAAGTGTTACAGCATCTTCAATATCTCTGCCCAGGTAAGATATTTTATCTGATATTTTTACTACACACCCTTCCCATGTAAATGGAGGATGTTGATTTGCTTCCATTATTGTTTGAAGGTCGATGGCCTTTTTTCTGGGATGGAGTGAAGCTTCATCTATTTCTCCACAATGGGAAATAATCCCGTCTCTTACTGCATAGGTCAGGTTGAGGTTTTTTTCGTTACCATTTTTATCCTGGAGTGTTTCCAGGTTATCTATTATATGAAGACTGTTTTTTTCATGCCAGAACGACTGTTGCAATTTATTTTCGGAAAAGAGGTTCTGGATTATTTTTTCTCCTTCATGTCCAAAAGGAGCATGTCCCAGATCATGTCCAATAGCGACTGCTCTTGTTAACTCTACATTAAGGCCAAAAAATTTAGATATCGTTTCACTGACAGAGGCAACATGGTTTATGTGTTCTATACGAGTACAGACATGATCATGTGCTGTTGCAAAAAAAACCTGTGTTTTATGTTTTAATCTTCTGTAAGCAGTACAGTGTAGAATCCTGTTATAGTCTCTGTCAAACTCGCTTCTTATATCATACTGCCTGGAGTAAAGCGTATCTTTTCGTTTAATACACTGCTCCCAGTCAGAATGCTCAGGATTTACAGCTTCCTTTAAGAATAGTTTATTATTTTTCATTAATTATTTAAAACTAAACTATTTCAATGAGTTCTATATCAAAAATGAGAGTTCTACCTGCAAGAGGATGATTGGCATCCAGTATAATATTTTTATTAGTTATGTCCAGAACCTTTAAATGTACTGTTGTTCCGTCAGGCTGAGGTATTTCCAGTGTTTGTCCTTTTTGGATATCAAGATCATCTGGAAACTGATCTTTATCTGCGGTTACTATCATATCTTCCCTGCGCTGACCGTAAGCTTCATCTACAGGTATTTTTATAGTTGTACTTTCATTTAATCGCAGACCTTTCACACTTTTATCAAAACCGGATATAACTTGTCCGGAACCAATAGTAAACTGTAGTGGCTCCTGATTTTCAGATGAATCAAAAACTGTTCCATCTTCAAGTTTCCCTGTGTAATGAACTTTTACAGTATCCCCTTTTTTTGCTGTTGTCATATTAGTCTCCTTTAACTAAAAAATATTGTTATAATTTATTTTATTATTAAATTAAAATAACTGATGATAATTTTAAATTCTGATAAACTTTAGTATAAAGTATATATATAAATACTTCCATTTTAAGAATAAGTATAATAAATATATAATTGTTAATTATGAGAAGTATCAACCATTTTAAAGAGCTCAGGCGAAGAATAATTTATATGTTGACAGCTACGCTGATCTTTTCTTCTATTGCTTTCTTTTTTTTTGAAGGGATACTGGAATTTTTAACTAAATATTTTAAGCTGTCTATTGCTCATCAATATAAATTATATATCACCTCTATTTATGAAGGATTTTTAACAAAAATAAAATTATCGGTTCTAACAGGTATTGTTTTTTCAATACCTGTTTATATATTTAATCTTGTCAGGTTTATTTATCCTGGTCTGTTATATAAAGAAAAGAAGGTACTGGCAGTTAGTTTACTGGCCAGTTTTTTATTGGCAGCTACAGGCTTTTATATTGCTTATTATTATATTTTACCGATATCAATTGTTTTTTTAACAGGCTCAGATTTTATTCCTGAACAGGTTGGGTTAATACTGCATTACCATAATAACCTGCTTTATATATTACAGTTTCTGTTTTATACAGTAATACTGTTTCAGTTTCCTGTTTTACTGGAAGTGTTACTGTATTTGAATTTATTAAAGAGGAAAAGCCTTTTGAAAGCAACAAAATATGTAGTAGTATGTATATTTATTGTTTCTGCAGTTGTTACTCCTCCTGATGTTATTTCACAGGCAGGTCTTGCTATTCCTTTAATACTGATTTATATACTGTCAATATTTTTTGCCAGGATTATGAACTGGGGTACATGATATGTTTGGAACTGGTTTTTTTGAACT
>JAAEMD010000345.1 GCA_024225875.1 bacterium | reverse complement strand
GAGACACACCACTCCCTTTTTATAAATTTTTGCCTTACCGGCTCAACTAAAGCTCTCCTAATAAACGAGGATGCGATAGCAGGCCATATTTTTAAAATAGTATCATTTGTGCATAAAACACAGCCAATTTACAGCTATTATTGAGTTTTTCACCTCATAGTATAATACCTTTCAGGGTAATTAAAGAGAATTCTATCCGCCTTTTCAAGATTATTAAAGGAAAAATTTGTTTATTGATCAGCATCAGTTATCACACCCGCAGGGGAAAAATACTTTGTCGTTGATCATATGCAGTAAATACAGATATACGGTGCCATTTTAACTCTCTATACATTTCCGGTCAGGGTAATATTTTAATGATTTTTTGTCATTGCTGAGGTGATGGAAAAACTATGAACTGTTATCCGATAGCGGGTCAAGCCCTTTATCTGCAAGGGTCTTCCCAACGGTTTTCGGACTCGTCTTTATCAGGAAAAACCGTTTTAGAATATCTGTTATTCTACGGGTGCCATATGTTGGGTTATTCTTTTTGACGTCAATAATGGTTGATTTTACTTTGACCGGCACCCTGGATTTTGATGATGACCAGGGCTTGGCCTTAAGGCCATCCTCACCCTGTTCACGATAAGCCTTTACCCAACAGGATATGGTACTCAAACCGATCCCAAGTTCCTCATGAAGCAGTTGCGGGCTGTATCTCTCCTCGAGATACAGCTTTACCACTCTGAGGCGAAACTCAAACGGGTAGGCACTGATATGTTTATTCTTTTTTACGGCGTGTCTTTGGTTTTCGAGAACGCTTTTTCATTGGTAACTCCTCCTTAAATCTAAATTGATTTCTAAACTTTGAAGTGTTACCCTATTTCTTTAAATTTGGGGTTTCATAAACTGGTAATTAGCGCAGCTTATGGGGATCTGGCGCCGCAACCCCGGACCGGGGTTGATCTTCCACACAGATCGGGGGAGTCAGTATTGTAGCAATGATTTTCAAAAAGTCCTTAAGAATTATAAAATGTTCAGCAGTATGAGTCGTAAGGGTGACTGCTGGGATAATGCTGTGGCTGAAAGTTTTTTTGCCAGTTTGAAAATAGAAAGGGTTTTCTTTAATAATTCCAAAACAAGGGAAGAAGCCAGAAAAGATATTTTTGATTATATCGAGATATTTTATAACAATAAAAGACGTCATTCTTATTTGGGTAATATAAGCCCAAAAGGATATGAAAAATTGTGGGAAATGAAAAAAGCTGCTTAGGAAAAGTGTCCGTTTTTACTTGACCACATCAAACATTCTAAATTATTCGAAGGTGCTGTTAAAGAGTGAAAAGTACCTATCAAGAATGTATAATATTTCAAAATAGTGATACGCATATGAGAATGAATAGAAAGGCCAGTATATAAAAGGAGACTATAAAATATAAAAACAACAATCTTC
>JAAEMD010000344.1 GCA_024225875.1 bacterium | reverse complement strand
AGGAAAACTGCTATTAATTTACTAAAACAAGAATCCTCTCTTGCAAAAAAAAGCATTCGGCTCAAACGTCTTAATGCTTCCAAAAATAGCGACTACCTAGCTAGGGTCATTGGAATTTAGATGCGATTGCCCTGTCGAGGAAGTGATAGAAACTTTTCTTTTCTTGTAATGGAATACATGCCGGTAATAAGTCTGGAAGACTTAAGTAAAGATAATGCTTCACTTTATTTAAACAGGAAAACGTGTGAAGAACTTGGAAGAATGTTTGCTATGGATGTTTTTCTTAATAACGATGACAGGATGAATATTGCTCCATTGACAGGCAGTAATCCAGGCAATATTTTATTTCACGAAGATCCTGAAAGGCAGGAAATATGTGTAATGGATACAGAAGCTTCTCCCTTATCAAACGAGCCCTCAAACAAGTCCTCAAACGAGCCCCAGTCTTCTATTTTCAATATTAAAATAAAGATGAGTAAATTTAAAAATCTTATTAAAGACTTAGGAAATAAATCAACAAAGCCCATATTAAAATGTAACAAGTCTTCTCTTTTAGGAGCCAGAGTAGATTACATTGAATTGATGATAAATGATATTTTAGAAAACCATAATAACTCAAAAACAGTTATGAAATCACTAGTGTCCGGTAAAAATTCAGAGCAAAGAAAGTTGCGTATGGCCTCTGATATT
>JAAEMD010000343.1 GCA_024225875.1 bacterium | reverse complement strand
GTCAAATCTACTCATGGTTTTTTCCTTTAATCTGTTATGGGGATAACCGATTAAATTAATACCATGGGTAGATCCTTCAGGCATAGCCTTCTGACGATGACCACGCCCACAGGACGTGGTTTTTAATTTTTAATAAAACAGGATGACAAAGACTCTTCCAAGAAGGATTTTAAACTTTCAGATCTTCCCAAGCTGCTTTCCAATAGCTCGTTTCTATATATAGCACTATTGTGTGTGTTTTTTTATGCTGCTGTATTTCCATTCATTGAGTATGCTCCAGATTTATTAATAAATAAATTTAATTTTACAAACGAGTTGGCTGAACATGGTAATATAATTTTATTTGGTAGCTCAACAGCAGGGAATACCAGTGTTTATATCATATTTTTTATTTTCAGCGGTTCCTGGTAAAATTGCAAATAAAAAACAAAAAATAGTTTTCCTTGCCATTCTTTTCGCTTTATTTACCGCCTATATATGTGAAATAAACACACAACTTCAACTATGGCTTCAAAATGGACCAAAAACAACAAGTTTGATTCTTGTCGTAACTATTTTATTTGCTCCAATATTTGGTGATTTTATAGATAAAAAAGGAAAAGCGGCTTCTTTAATGGTTATAGGTTCGTTGTTATTAATATTTGCACACGCATCTTTATCATTATCTAATAATATTTATTTAGCATATATGGGATTACTTAGTTTTGGTGTTGCATTTTCAATGGTATCAGCAGCAATATGGGCATCGGTAGCAAAAATTATTCCTGAATCACATCTTGGAACCGCCTATGCTTCAATGTTTACTCTTCAGAATTGGGGATTAGGATTATTCTTCTGGGGAATTGGAGCTTTACTTGATTTTGCAAATAGAGAAAACATTGATGCCATTCGCAGCGGAGAAGCAAATTATGATTACACGATTCCTATTTATATGCTTATGATTAGTGGTATCATCTCTGTTTTCCTGGCAGTTGGCTTGAAACGTGCGGATCTTAAACAAGGCTATGGATTGGAATTACCTTCCGGTGCTGTAGCACCAAACGGCGGCAGTAAGAATTAATCACCAACATCTCCCCTGCCATCACGGCCTTTGCCCCCAATTTAGGACTTTTTAAAAAAGTTTTCCATAAAACTCCAGAGACACAATCCCCATAAAATTTTGCCTTCCTAAAATTTTATGTTATATTTTATACTCGATGATCCAGTTTTCTTTATTTGACATGTTGGATAGAAAATGGTGAAATGATTATAGGGCTGTTCCTCAAAAGGAACAGCCCGGGGTGTTTGTAGGCTTACCACTTTCCAGCGAGAAGTTTGTTTTTTAGATAGG
>JAAEMD010000342.1 GCA_024225875.1 bacterium | reverse complement strand
GCTTTATTATTACGGGTTCAGGTTTTTTTCGAAGGAATTGGGACGATGGTTGAATAGAGATCCGTTAGAAGAAAATGGTGGAGTTAATTTGTATTCATCCTTTAATAATAATCCTATAGATTATTATGATCTATATGGGAAGTGGGCAACTAGAGCCAGTAAATATTTATTTTTTGGCTGGTTTTCTTTAGGTCTTCTTGATGAAACACATGAATCTATTACAGAAAAGGCATTTGAGATGTCAAAAAAATCGTTAATAGGAATTATAGGTGACGATGCAAAAACTTACATTCGAAACCAAATAATAAAAGGGAACAGAAAGCAAGATTTTAAATATACAAGCATAGATCATCGTCATTATCTTACCGGATCTAAAATTAATTCGGGTGCTCGCAGTGATTCTGGGTTTGAATACGGCCTATATTTAATTGAAGAAAAAAGGAATTTTGATTTTTTTATAAAGAGAGCAGATATAGCAAAATCAATAAGATGGCAAGGATTTCATTGTGAGAAGGCACTTGAATCATTAGGTTTATTATCACATTCATGGCAGGATTATTACGGTCATGGATTAGGTCCCAGACGGTTAGCAGCACCTTATGGTGAATATAATGTTAGAGATACTGATGTTCTCTTTTATAATCCTTACAATCGCAAGCTACAGCCAGCATCATGGTCATTACTTGGAGGTAAAGAACATCCTGGATTTGGGCAAGAACCTGTTAAATATGGATCACCTGTATCATTCAATTATAAAATCAGAGTCCAACAATCTAAAAACTTCACCTCAAAACAATATAAACTATATATAGAAAAATGGTCTTATGAATGCAGATGTTATATAAATACAAGATTTTCTTTGTTTTGGCGCTTTATGCGCTTTCTAAAAGATCGGACTGTAGCACGTTTTTTATAAAATGAAGATTGTTGTTATCCGCTGTAGACACTGAAAGACAGTATCATAAAAATATTCTGACAGTAAAAAATATGTTTCGAACGGTTCGGAATCTTAAACATTCGGCATCGAAAACTGATAAGAAGAAAGCCGAAAAAAGAAGACAGTAAAAGAAACTCACATAATTCAGTAGAAGGAACTGAGGCGACGAAAAAGAAAGGAGAAATACAGAAGCACTCTTGAAAGCAAATAAGCAGTGCGCTGTAGCATAACCGGTTCTGGAAGATATCGGAAAACAGGGAATATTTCGTTCGACAGACTGGTATGCCTGAAAACGGAGAAAATTCAGATATATTCGGAAAAAAGTCGAAAAGTTCTCGTTTTTCGAAAATTTTAATCGCTGAAACAGGAAATCTCAGATTCCGACGGAGAGGATCGGGGGTTTTCGTTCAGGCACTATATATATAGGGTTT
>JAAEMD010000341.1 GCA_024225875.1 bacterium | reverse complement strand
TAGGAGAAACGTTCCCATAGCTCTGTGCTGAAAAGTAGAAATAGGCCTCTAGGGTGGCCAAAGATGTTGTGATTGCTTGGCATAAGTTTTACTAATTTTAGTTATTAAAAGATTTTATAGTCACTTATGTATACAGAGTGGAATAAACATCTGCAATAGATGTATTTTATGGTAACGATAACCTATATTTCGTAAGTGCATGAAAATTATATGCTTTGTTGGCAATGTCGCCCTTAAAATGCGTGCTGCAAACTAATTTTCCAGATTTGAGCTGGTTGTTAAACGATCTTATCGAAAACATTCTTGAATAATAAAAGCGCAAGTCATCAATTTTATGTATCCTATCGCTATTAAAGGGAACGATGTGTTTTATTTTTTGACTGCATATGTAGCCACAGAAGCGCACCTTTTGATCGAGAATAGAACTCTGTACAATGCTTAATCACTTTTATATCTATAATTTTTTGTTGATAAATTGGTTTGCTACGCATAATTTTGTGGCTATTAAGATTCATTTAGTTAATAGCAATTAAACCGTTTTAGGCTTGTGGTAAAATGTCCCCAAAATAGAAAATGGCTAGTTAAATGAAACGTTGGTAT
>JAAEMD010000340.1 GCA_024225875.1 bacterium | reverse complement strand
TGATCGGGAACAGGAGACTTTTTATTATGCAAACTAAGGAACAGACAGCCTTATGAAAAAGGTGCTGAACCGGCATTTTCTATTGTGTTATTTTTTAATATATGATACCTGATTTTTCAGAACTGCTCATTGCGATTATTGCATATCCGAATAATCCTTATGACTGAATCACAGGAAGCATCCTGAAGCTATCTTAAAAAATAATCCATGAGGTATAAGTTATGAGAAAAAAACTTACAGAAACAGTTGTCAACACCATTCCTGATATACTAAAAAATGCTTTGAATTGGGCAAAAGATAATTTCGATAAACACGCACAAGAAACTCTTGGAAGTGCAACTGGAACAGTTGGTATCGTGGTGAAATTACTCGGTCAGTCATTAATCGATGGATACTTTGAAAAACAAAGTGCGAAAAGATTAGATAATTTTGGACTTCTGATATATAAAAAGGCTGCTTTAATGCAAGCTAATAAATCGGTAGAAGCTATTGAAGATGAGTTGCAGAGAGAAGTTTCTCCTAAGGAAGTATTGGAATTGTTAGACAGCATTTTCACAGAACAGATAGAACAGTTCAATCCTTCGGATGTATTGCTGATTTTTCAGCCAAAGTATCACCCATCAGTCGTTATTGTTAAAAATTATTATCTCCGCATGTTACAGAGGTTAGGTGCGAGTCAGGCTGCTATTAATGCTTTC
>JAAEMD010000339.1 GCA_024225875.1 bacterium | reverse complement strand
TCAAATGACTTCGTTTATGTGCGTTTGTGAAACTTTAATTTCACAGTGTATTTTTTTACTGGAACCTGGTATGGTTTTTTTTAACTCAATTAGTTTTATATTAAAATTGACACTGATTAATTGATTGTTTATGATTTAATTTACATATGCATTTTTTTTAAAAAAGGCAGCTGAAGTTCCAAAAGGAATATGTTGAAATTTAAATTAATCTGACTAATAAACAAAGTGTCTGGAGACTTATTATGTTTAATGTATATCAGCTGTTTCATAGTTTCGTAAGGTAGTAGCTTCTATGGATCATGCAGTTATTATGGCAGGTGGTAAAGGTACTAGATTCTGGCCCCTTTCCAGATCTGTTAGAGCTAAGCAGTTTCTAGATATTGTTGGCAATGACTCATTACTTGTACAGACTATAAAGCGTTTAAATCCACTTGTTAAGCCTGAGAATATCTGGGTTGCTGGTAATGAATATCAATCGGAATATTTGAAGGCTGAAAGTGAAGGTTTAATTTCAGATCATATTTTATATGAGCCTGAGGGGAAAAATACTGCCCCTTCTATCGGATGGTCAGCAATGAAGCTGTTAAAAGAGGATAGTGAGGCAGTTATGATGGTATTGCCAGCTGACCATATTATTAAAGAGTCAGATATATTTAGAGAAAAACTTAAATTAGCTATAGATCTTGTTAAAAAAGAAAATTGTCTGGTTATGATAGGCATAAAACCTGATTCTCCTCATACAGGTTATGGTTATATTGAGGTGGGTCATGTTTCTGAAAAGGGATCTCAGGTCAAATCTTTTCATGAAAAACCTGATAAAGACACTGCAGAACAGTATATTTCAACAGGCAGGTTTTTCTGGAACTCAGGTATTTTTGTCTGGAGAGCATCGAAAATAGTAGAATTAATGAAAAAATATTCTCCCAGGAACTATACCCTGCTGAAGAAAATTGATGAACTGGATATATCCAGTGTTGAGCATAAAGAGAAATTAGCTGCTCTTTATGCTCAAATGGATAATATTTCTATTGATTATGCAATAATGGAGAAGGCTTATAAGGAAACTAAAATGATTCCCGCGGCATTTACATGGAATGATATTGGTAACTGGACAGCACTGGAAGATTTTTGGGAAAAAGACAGCTCTGGTAATGCTGCTAAAGGTTCTGTTATTTCAATTGACAGCAGTAATAATATTGTTAACTGCAATGGTAAACTGGTTACTCTGATTGGGGTTGATAATATGCTTGTTATAAATTCAGATGATGCGTTATTAATTCTGCCCAGAGAAAGTGATCAGCGTATTCGTGAATTATATGAAAAATTACCGCCAGAATATAAATAATCAGTGTCAAAAAAACAATTTTCTCTTTTTATTATGACGAACTCTCCAGGGGAGCTTATTTCCTGGGTAGATCCTGTTGTAGCAACATTTAAAACAATGAACCCACATAGTAAGGTTACGATTCTACTGCTTCCCTGTCAGTATTCAAGCGGTATGGAATTTAAAGTAGCCCGTAGTATAAAGGGTGTAGATGATATATATATGCCTGGACAGACCATTAAGCTGTTATTTTCATTTCCCTGGAGGACTAGAAAATATTTACCAGGAGCTATACTGTATTTAGGTGGAGATCCTTTGTATGCACAGTTGTCTGGTATTAAATATAAGCTGCCGGTTTATGGTTATACGGAACATAATCGTAGTTTAGGATTCATGTTTAAAAAAATATTTTATAAGGATATAGATGGGGATCTTATGATTGAAAGAGCCGTTCGTTTTCAAGCAGATAGACAGAGGGTTTTAGAAAAATATGGC
>JAAEMD010000338.1 GCA_024225875.1 bacterium | reverse complement strand
TTCTTTCAAGTGCATGCTTTTGGTACATAATCCCATTAAAGCTTTGCACTTTCTTTTATTTTCCTGTTTTGGAATACTCTTATTTTACCTTTATTTTGTGCCTGTGAACATGGTTTGCTGGGCTGCGTCAGCAAGCCCTAATTAACAGACCTGTAGAATTTTATTAATTTTTGTGGCGATACACCTAGTCTAAAGGCTAATTTCAACCCTTTCATAATTACAATAGATTTAATTATTCCCCATTTAATATAACGCCGGCCGGAAACAATTATTCTTGGGCCGGTCAGGGTTGTTTTACCATAATTTCTCAATCTCCTGGAAAAATCATAATCTTCAAAAACAGGTAATGACTCATCATAGCCCTTAATAAAATTAAATGCTCTGCTCGTACAAAATATTCCCTGATCACCATAAGGGTTTTTATTATAAAAACTCTGGATATCAGCAAAACTGTATATAATGTCCCAGAACCAGTTTTTATAGCTCTTTGTTTTTGTATAAAAAGCTCCACCAGCAAAGCCTTTATCTATTGTCTCTATAATTTTTTGAAAGTGCTGTTCATTAATATCACAGTCAGCATGCAGGAACAGGAGTATGGATCCGCTGGCTTTTTCTGCACCATAGTTTAACTGTATAGCCCGCCCTTTATCGGAAGTCAGGAAATTGATTTTTTTTTCTCTAAGAAGCTGACGTGAACTATCTGTACTGCCTGCATCAACAATAATAAACTCTACATAACTATATGTATCAATCATATTAATAATTTTAGGGATATTGTTTTGCTCGTTATATACCGGAATAATGACTGAAATCATAAGAATTGCCCTGCAACAACTGCCAACCCTGATTCAGGGTAGTCAGCAACATATTTTTTTAGATCATTAAACGTATCAATATCATAATATTCAGGCAGCAAATAATACTTATGATTTGAAACTTTAGCGATTGTTTGCTCAAGAACATTTTCCGTACTCCAGTCTATGCCTTCAAACAGATCCCTTTTCTCTTTAAGACCAATAAGATAATAACCTCCATCTAAAGAAGGGCCAATAACTACATCATTTAATTTAAGCCTGTCGACTGCTTTTATTATTAATTCAATAGTTATAAACGGAAAATCTGTTCCAATAAATATCACAGCACAGTTATTCTTATATAAATCGAAGGCATGACTCAATCTTTCTCCAAGAGAGCTGCCTTTTTGCAGGTTATCGTAATGCATAACATAATCGAAACCGGAATCACTGACAGTATCCTTTGTATGGTTTAAAAGGTAGTTATAGACTTTAAGCGCATTATCGGACCCTGTTTTTTTTGCCAGCCTTGTTTTTACTTTACCTGCAACAGGTTGTTTAGCAAAAACAACTATCATCGGGTCAAACTGTATTTCTGATACCATGCTTTTCAGAACCCCTGCTTAAAAATATTTAAAGCTATAGCTGTTACAAAGTAAAATGTCCGATAAAGAAGTTTTTAAATGACTTCGTTTATGTACGTTTGTGAAACTGCACTTCCCCATTTAAACGGACAGTTCAATTTGTACCAGCTATATTTAATTATTATTTAATACCAGCTATAGCCTGGAAGCTGTAAAAAACAGCCTGTAGTAATAAGTATCATTTATTGCTTAAATAACTATAACCGCTCAGGCTTACAGGCCATATTTTAAGAGAAATCGTCATACAGCTGTAAATAGTTAATATAGATGATAAGACAGGTTTTTTTTAAAACCGGTAACATAATTTTGCATTTATACTGTTAAATGCGGGTGTTATTTGAAAACTCAGGTTATTTTCCCGGCCACTCAGCATTTCATTACATAATTGTTCAGTTGGAGTTTGATTGAACAGATACATCAAACTTGCACCAGCAAAAAAACTTTTCCAGTATAAATTAAAGTCAGCGTCACTTATTGCACGGTTTGTTGTAAAGTTCATTAATAATGGTAACGCAAGTATCCCGGCCATAATTAGACGGGTATTTCTCTCATCGTTCCTGATATCTTCAATAAATGCAGTAAGATCATAATCCGAACTTTGTACATATTCTGCATACTTTGACTCCAGTGGTGTTTTATAAAAAAAACGCATTCCCAGGCCAGCTAAAAAGGAAGCAAAACCTGCCCCTGTTGTAGCAGAACGTAAAGAATCATTTTCCAGGTTCATACCGCCAAGCCCCATTACCCCGCCAATTATCATTAATTGTTGAGACTCCCATCTTCTGGTAACTACATCTATCTTATATATAGACTCTAATAAATGTGTATTACTAATAGTCCGGTCAGATTCCATTGCCAGCACTCCGTTACTGAAGCTTATAATTACAAACAGCAGCAATATTATTTTTCTCATTATCTACTCCCTGGTTTTTTATTTTATTTATCATAAGAGATAAATTTAATTATTTACTGATAGATATACAGCTGTTCCAAAGTAAAATGTCCGATAATGAAGTTTTCAAATGGCTTCGTTTAATTACGTTTGTGAAACTACACTCAGTCATTTAAACGGACATTTCAAGTTGTATCTGCTATAGATATAATATAAAGTTTATTTTAAGAAATTGCATCTGTTTATTTAAAATAATATTAAATCAGGTTTCAGCAGCTTGATCTGCAATAAGGTAAAAGCAAAAAACTGAACATAAAATCAGACCATCTACTACTGTATTTATATTTTTAAAAAACATATAAAGTAAATACCTCCCTCTTATATCATACAAGTTTAATTAAGTTAAATTATTAAGATTTACTAACAGAGTTGTTATCAAGGTATTTCTTTATTAGATCTATAGTTTCAAGGCTTAAGTAATGTTCAATTTTACAGGCATCTTCATCAGCAGTTGCTTCATTAAGACCTAAGGAGGTTTTAAGAAAATTTTTTATTAAGTTGTGTCTCATCATAACTTTTTCTGCGATACTTTTCCCTTTTGCAGTCAACTCAATAAAGCTGTACCTTTCCTGAATAACAAGCCCTTTTTCTTTTAAAAGTTTAACTGCATCAATTACAGACTGTTTTTTAACATTAAGCAGCAGTGCAATATCCGTACCTCTTACGTTTTTTTTTTTATTTTTCAGAGACAGTATTGCTTCCAGATAATCCTGTAGCGATGCTGATATCTCCATAGTTTCTAACTCCTGGTAATTATTATAATTAAGTTATGTAATATACCTTATTTATTCAGTAACTGACTTTATATTACAGTATAGCTGTTCCAAAATAAAATGTCCGCCACTGAAGTTTTCAAATGACTTCGTTTATGTACGTTTGTGAAACTGCACTTCCCCATTTAAACGGACAGTTCAATTTGTACCAGCTATAAGAAGGTTAAAAAGTATGGTTTTTATAAAAGAAAATCAGAT
>JAAEMD010000337.1 GCA_024225875.1 bacterium | reverse complement strand
GTTGTATCTTAAAGCGTTAAGAACGACAGACTCCTAGCAGTTCTCGTTCTTCGAGCAGTTCAGGGCGTTCTCAGTATTCCAGTGGGTCAAAGGGTTCTAATAGTCATTCATCTGGTTCTGAAAAACAGTCTGACACTCAAGATGGGCTTGTTCGTAAATGTTACTTAATAATTCTTGGGCTTGATCCGAATGGGAGTTATACTTTAGCAGATATTAAAAAAGCGTTTCGTAAAAAGGCTATGGAGTGTCATCCTGATAGGCATGTGGGTAAGCCGAATTACAAAGAGATGGAAAAGAAGTTTAAACAGGTAAAAAATGCCTTTGAGGGGTTGCTGAAGGATTTATGATAATTTTAAAGGGAGCCGAAGCTCCCCGATTGAGGCAAGAGGCTAAACCTCTATACCCAACTCACTTGCTAATTGGTAAGCAGTTTCTTCAAATCCAAACCAAGCAAGCGTATTTTTCCAGTCTCGATCTCCAACATTGAGAGCTTCACCGACATTTTCCAGATACTCAACCCTGAGTTCTTCAATTTCGTCATAATGCTTGTCGTAGAAAGCATAGGTATCTGTATAATAGATGAGTTTGCCAACCATGCCAGAAACGCAACCATGTTGAAGTAAATCACTGAAGAAGCATTCAATCTCTTCATCTGAGTTATATTCTAGAGTTTCATCAATGACTTCCCTTTTGAGAGTTTCTCTTTCGTTTTCAAGCATTTCTTGGAGCTTGGTTTTAAGGGTGTTGTTTTTTTCCTGTGTTTGTTTCATAATAATTCTCCTTGTTAGTTAGTGAATAAAAACGAGAATGAAAAAAGTGCTGGGAATAGGAAAAAATCAAGGTGGAGACTTTGTACTACCTTGATTATTGACGACAGCACTTATAATTTCTCATAGGTTTTATTACTAACAAACGAGGAACAAGAATTTATGTGCACAGGCAATAAAACTTAAAAACACCTACCAAGCTCTAAGATTTATGCTTTCGGAAAGAGTCAATAAATTGGAATGAGGAAGCTATTTTTACTCAGATGATGAGAGCTTTTTCAGATGGCTTTACTGGTGCGTTGGTTTGGTTGGTCAACGGTTATGGAGATACTATTTCTACAAACAAGCTATTGACGTTCATTTGTATGCTCAGGTTGTATCTGGATAGGTGAAGTATTTTGTGGTGTGGGCTGGAAAAATTTCTTTTTTGCTTGAAGCTGGTGTTTGCAAATAAGTTTAGCTGAGTTGGATAATGGTTTCGGCAATTAATACTTATTCCTTATTTCTATAGCCTTTTCAATCCAGCTTTCAACATTATCCGCAATATGCCCGTATACATATTTACTAGTTGAAAATGGAGGGTCATATACTTGTACAATATCAGACATAGGTGTATCTCCTATTTTATAAGCGTCAAAAGGATTACTGCCTTTAGTAGTTTGTTCTCCTTGAAGATTGGTAAGATTGTGTATATTAATACCTAATATTCCTTTTCCCTCATCCCAAGTTTTCTTTATTTCGTATTTTATCCATTTTCTACCTGCTGTTTTTGCTCCAATTAGAACAATAGTACAAGATCGATAAGCAAGCTGGTTATTAATCCATTTTTCAATGGCTGTATCGCCTTTACCTACAACCTCTTCCCAGTCATTGTCAGAAGCAGGTTTATTTCCTTCAATAACACCTATATTTCTAACTTTTGCTACTCTCTGCGAGTCTTCTTTGTAATGAAAACTATAAAAAACCTGTCTAGCCAATAAAACACTCCTTACAAGAATTTATAATAAAATATATTACAATTATCATCCCAATTGGAAGATAAAACCATCCAAGAGTCTGAGAAAACATTATTCTAAATTTACTTTGTACTTCATTTTTAAATCTGGATGCATTTAAAGATAATAAATATTCATCTGTTTTCATTCTGTTATTTACAACCCAATCATATAGTTTTCTATACATTCTTTCTTGTTGTAAAAAATAAGAATCAAGAAACCAAAATGATATTAAAGGAATTATTGAAACAATAACCAGGTCACTTTTTCCTTTTATTAGCATAGTAATGACTATCAGGGTTAACACCCATCCTTTTATCAAAAAAGAATTTGTAGCCATTCTTTTTATGATATCTTGGATTAAATCCATTTCTTTAAATAAATATTTTTTTCTATCTTCTTCGTTCTTTTTATTTATCATTTAATGCTTTCTTATTTGCATTATTATTTTTTATGTAATCTTCAATAAAAAATGGGTTTTCATATCGCCTAAATATATTATCTACTTCAAACATTACATTATTATAACGCAATAATAATGCTTGTTTTCTTAATTCGATCTTTTGTTTTGCGATAGAGTTCTCTATTTCAGTAAATGATAGTAATTCACACAATAATATTTGTTGATCTTGAGATAAAATTTCAAATTGATAACTAAATAGAAAATCATTAATTATTTCAAAAAGACACCTATTAAAACAAACATCAATCATAATAGTAGTATTAAAATCGATAGGCTT
>JAAEMD010000336.1 GCA_024225875.1 bacterium | reverse complement strand
TAATGTGCATATAATATGACGTTTGTGTGCCGGGTACTTATCAACACTATTGTGGGCCAGTTTAGAATTGTTAAGTTAACCTGAAATCTGTCGGTAGTAAATTACAACTCTTGATCAAACTCGAGGCCATCTATGTCGAAATCATCGATTAAATCAAGCATTTCATCTATTAGATTGTCATCATCTAGATTGTCATCATCGTCATCATCATCATCAGAGTCTATATTATCGTCATTCATATTTTCTTCTATTGCAGAATTAGCTATCCTTGTGACTGCATTACTGATTTTGGGGGACATAAGACTAAGATACTTCTTATCGTTTAGAAAACTGGCAACCTTAATGCTTTGACCATCTTTATTAAAATCAATGTTCAGTATGCTTTTTACCAGTTCAATATTATTTTCTGCCAGTTCTGTCAGAAAAAACATAAACCTGGATAGATTATTTGAGGATAAAAATTGATCAATAATCTTTGGCTTTCCAGAAATTTTAAAATTCATCATTTTTTGTATTTTGCTTTCATATTTTACTTTGTTACATATTCCAACTAAAAGCTGCGGATTACTTATCAAACTCGTCAAATACATATAAATAGTTTTAGTGTTTTTTCTAGAAGTTGGTTCAGATATAATCTTTACTCCTTCCTGTACAGTAAATATGAATGCCATTTTATCTTTAAAACGGGATATATGTTCAGCAATAGTTTTGTCAGAGTGAATATTAAAACTCAAAATTTCTAATTTCTCTTTATAATCACATTTATTTAATATTTTAATAAAAGCACGGCTCTTCTTTAACACAAGAAATCTAGCAAAACTACCTTGTCCATCAAAATCTTCTTTCAACATAGCTGCAACATATTCTTCATCTTGTTTCTGTAAAATATCAAAAAGTTTTTTGCTATATTTTTCAGCCATAATGTTGGCCAGGGGCTTACCATTAGACTTAAGTGAGATACCAAGAAATTTAAGCATAAATCCTTTACCCTTTAACTCTAACAGTTTAAATGTTTCAGTTTTCTTTCTCCAAAAAATCAGGTCTATTACTTTTATCTTTCCCTCATCTATCTCCTTGTCTAATACTTGTATTATTGAATCATCGTCCAGGCCTGATAAAATATCTACCAGTACATCAAAACTCTCATTAGACATGATTCCTGCAACAGTATTTTCATAAGTTACCTGTTTACCGCTAGTATCATCAACTTTACTATTCAATATAGAAACAATACTGTTTTTGTCTGGCACAAATCGCTTTAATAACTGCTGTAATGCTTGAGAATGATAGTTTGCCATATTAGTTAAAACAGTATGGCCCTTCTTATCAACCTTAATATTTAGAAAATCAATAAAACTCTTTTCATTAAATTCAAAATTCATCAATATTCTGGCAAGTTCTTCCCCGTTACCCTTTGATAAAACAGATACAGGCTTAAGCTTGCTTTTATTGGAAGTTGCAAGATTTAAAATAGATATTGCCGTTTTCTGGTCCAGCTTTAACAATGTATCAGCAAATGCTCGACTGTCACTCTTAGCAAAAGCATATGCTACATATTCAAGCTTCAAGAACTCTTCAATTTCATTGGGCTTAAAGTACGATACCATATCTTCAAAGGATTTTACTTTATACATGGATAGATAAAGTCCGATACTACGATCGATACTACGATTATTTCCCGGGACTTTTAACCCCAGTATCTCCATCCTCTGAGAATGAGGCAGTGTTTTTAACATATAAACTAATAATTTCTCATTGTAAACAGCAAGACTAACTGCAAGATTATTATCTTCAGAATCACCTAAGCTGGTTTGTAATAGAGAGAATATTTCTTTATCGCCCGGCACTAGCATTTTTATTATCTCCAGGGCCTTTTCACAATCAAGCAGTCCTGATATTTTAAAAAAATCAGACATATTATTTGCAGCAAGAGTTGCAGCAAAACTACCTTGTCCATCAAAATCTTTTTTCAACATAGCTTCAACATATTTTTCCTCTTTAGCCTGGTGCTGTAAAATCTCAAAAAGTTGTTCGCTATATCTTTCAGCCATAATGGTGGCCATGGAAGTATCAGAAAGCTTAGGTGAGATATCAAGAAATTTAAGCATAAATTTTTTGTCCTTTGGAATTAACAGTCGAAATATTTCAGTTTTATTGTTCTTAAGAATCTTGTCTATTACTTTAATACCTCCCAGACCTGATTCAATATTTAATATTTGTATTATTAAATCATCATCCAGGTCTGATAAAATATCTACCAGTACATCACAACTGTTTTCAGACAAGATCCCTGCAATAGTAGATTTAGATTGATCGTAATTAATAACTTCAGTCTCCAATATAGAAGCAATACTGTTTTTGTCTGGCACAAATTGATCTAATAACCGCTGTAATGCTTGAGAATGATCGTTTGCCATATTAGTTAAAACAGTATGGTGATGATAATCAACCTCAGTCTTTAGAAAATCAATAAAACTCTTTTTATCAAATTTAAACTCCATCAATAGTCTGGCAAGTTCTTCCCCGTGCCCCTTTGATAAAATAGATAAAGGCGCATCCGCTCTTATACTGGAAGGGCTGCTCTTTAAAATATGTTGTACCTTTTTCCAGTACAGTTCCCAGTTCAGTTCCTGGCCCAGTTTTAACAATTTATCAACCAATACTCGACTGCCATTTTCAGCTAACGCAGATGCTAAAGACTCAATCTTCAAGAGCTCTGCAATTTCATCGCCATAAAAATCCTCTACTATCTCTTCAAAGCATTCTACTCTAAGACGGGATAGATAACATCCAATATTATCATCATTAACCAGACTTTTTAACTTCAATATCGCCATCCTATGAGAAGGAGTCAGTTCTTTTAACATATAAACTAATAATTCCTTATGGTAAACAGCAAGGAAACCTGCAAGATTACCATTTTTACGATAACCCTTTATGTTTTGTGATAGTAGAGATAATATTGTTTCAGGGCTATGTGAGCTTACTTGTATTATTTCCCATACTCTATTTTTGTTATCTAATATATCAGATAATAACGTATTACCGTTATCATCAACAGGCATGTTAAGAAACTTCAAGAACTCTTGATCACTCAGATTTAAATTCATAAAAAAATTGCTCAGGTCATCAGTACTCATATGTGATAATACAGATGTTAATTTTGATGAACCTGAAGATTGTAATGGTAGAGCTAGAATCTCCAGCATATCTTTCTTGTCCATACAGGTTAAAATCTCTGCAAACATATTGCTGTGATTTTCAGCTAGTTCGTTAGCTATATTGCTACCATTAAACTCTTTTTTCAGGGTTTTCTTAATTAATGAACTCTTAACCTTGCTTAAGATACTTACAAAAGCCTGACAATTATCATCAATCATAGAAGGTAACAGTGTTTTGTTCGTTTTTACGCATATAAGGTCGCGTTCCCTTTGAAGAATATTTTTCACTATTTCTTCTTCTCTGCCTTCTATAAGCTCAGCAAATGAGTAGCCAGTGTTTTGGAATATTCTCCAATAAATATTCTGATCTACTATCTTAAAAAAAGATACTGCATAGTCTTGATCAAGCTTCTTATATATGTCTACCAGTCCCTGGGGTTGTTTGTTAGCCAGAAGACCTATTATATTATTGTCAAGTATGGCCTTAATTGTTTCATTGTCCATTACAGAAAGTATTTTAGCTAACCCCACACCATTATTTTTTGCAAGCAGCTTCATTAATTTGTTATTATAGCATTTAAGAAACGTCAAAACTTTTGCAGTATCAAATTTAGAAAGTATTTTAACTACAGCATCCCCTTTTTTGCCTACAAGATCCTTTAGTAAAAGTTGCTTATTGCGGGTAAGCATTGGCAAAATCTGTTCTTTATCAAGTTTAGAAGCAATTTCAGCAAAGACATCCGAGCTTTGCAGAGCAATAGCAATATAATTATGACATGAGAAACCAGTAGATGAAACATATGTAGATTCAAGCATAGACAACAGCTCTTCTTTACTATAATCATTTAATATTTCAAAAAATTGCCCCCTCTGGTATTGCAATATAGATTTACCAATCCCCTCCCAATCACATAATAATGTTTTTTTAACCTCATCACTACACATATTGAGCATCACAGATATTTTATGACCCTTTTCCTTCATCCAGTTAGCCATGCTTTCCTTGTTATTTTTTAATGCTGTATTAATATACTTTAATACTGCTTCAACTTCTTTTGAGGACTGAATACTATTAGTAATTTCTTCTTTTGAATAATTATTGCATAGTAAGTAGAGTGACTCCAGTTTTGAGTTAAAGTCAAGACTGTTAAAATGTTTAAAGTATTTATCAAGTTTCACCCTTGATAAAGCAGCTGCTTTCAATTTTACGAACAGTCTAAAAAAGTATTTCACTTTTTGTTCTTTTGTTACAAAATCTGTGACATCTGATTTAAATGAAGTAGCTTCTTTTTTCATTATTTTCAAGCATTCATCAGCAAATTTTTGTTTTTTATGATTTATTTCTGGAACAGATATTTCTTTAGATTCAGTATCTTTTAAAGCGGCCATTAGTAATATTCTGACCCCCAGATCTGTTAGTGAATAATCAGTACCAATAAAAGAGTTTGGGTTTTTTTCATCCAGATCTAGAGGATCTATTCCTTGCAAACGAAAGAAAGATTGCATAAAAGGCAAGGAAAGTACATCACCTCTGTTACCTATTTCTTTCCGCATATCGGCGGCCATAGATTCAACTGACAGGATATCATATGCAATTTGGATGACTATATAGTCCATTATTTCATTATCTGTCACATAGTGATCTTCTTTACTCATACCACAGTTAATTCCAAAGTGTTTGTCCAGAATATAATTTATAAAAATGTTCTGATGCGTTTCCTGAGAATCAGATGCTCCATTAAAAAAATTATTTACATAACCATTTACTCTGGCAATAATCTCTGGTCTCTTCTCCAGTATCTTGTTTATTACATAAAGAGTAGCTGGACTATAACTTTTGTTATCAGGAAGAGAGGTCATCAAGGTAGCTTTAACAGCAAGAGCGCCCAAATTACTATATATATCAGGAAAACATTTTAAATTACTAAAGGCAACATTAAATAAAACTTTAAATTCTTTGAGCTGATCTTCATTCATGAGATCTATTTTATCGTCTATCTGTTTGAATAATTGCAAAGTACTGTCGACCAGGCTTTTATCATTGTCGTTGCTGGAATTGAAGTATTCTTTTATTATCGGATTATTCTTAAAGGCTGGATAAATAGACATTTCACCCAGTTTCTCATAAATTTTCTTTATATCTTTAGATTCTATTTTTTTTGTTGTCATTTTAGGAAACATCTTCTTTAAACTATAAATCTTTTTTTTATCAGTAATTTCGTTTTCAGCAGTATATAGAGGAGATTCGTCAGAAATATATTTTTCTATACTGTTGATATCTAATTTGAAAGTAGCGGGTAATAAATAAATGCTATTTTTGTATTTTACAGTTCCGCTAACTACATAATTGTTTTGAAAAAAGCCAGCTACATCATAATTTCCAATTCTCATTTTCTCAGGTTCCAGTTTTTGTTGACTTATATATTCCTTACAGCTGGTCTCTGATAATTGAAAAGGTTCATTTATTTGATAAAATTTATTGTCGTACTCTAACAATCCGTATCCAATATACCCGTCTTTAAAATAACCTGTCACTTTATATTTCCCCAGAGTCTTTACCTTAAGTTCCAGGCTTTTTGAATTTAATGCATATTTTTCATAATTAAAATCTTCTGAATTTATAATATTGGGTAATTTATAACATTCACCCTTATGTGTAAAAAAGCCTTGTTTAATAGTCTTCCCATGTGTCATCATACAACCTATGATATTATATCTAAAAATATTGCTATCATTTTTATTAAAATTTCTTTTATTACTAACATAGTTATTTACATTTTCTCTATAGCCTGGGTAACTAATTATTTTCTTAAGAACCATCATCACAACTCCTCTTCATTCCGATATTTTTTTAAATACAGTATTTTTAGTCTTTATCCAGACTCTATATTAGTAATCGGAGATAACTGTATTAAAATTCATATTTAGCTTTAAATTATGTTATTCCCTGAATATAAATAAGCTAAACATATTACTCAGAGGTTCAAAGGTTACATACTGGCCCACAATAGTGCTGGTAAAAAACAGAATAATTCTGGAGCCTGGTTTGTTCTAAAAAAAGCCATCAACATCAGTTACGAACAATAAAATTAAAAAGGAAGCGGTAATTGATTTATATTAAGTGATGTTTTTCCCAGGTTCTTTTTCTCCTGTAGCCGAACCTCAGGTTATTCAGTAAAAATAGCTGAAAAAACAATCTTCTTATAACACGGCTGCTCGTCCGAAAGAATATGAACGTCCGGGGCCAGACAGCCCTCGATTCTGCCAAACAGCTTTTCCAGACCTTTACGCCTGTGATCAGGCCGGTACCCGTGTTCTTTCCGGAACCTCTCTTTTACAGCCGGGATTTCTTTTATAATACTCCTCACATTTCGGGCATCTCATTTCCTGATGATAGTAAATGGGTCGCATAAAGTCAATATTAAGTATAATACCAGAAAATAATGACGTAATGTCATTCCCGACAGCCAACACTATTGTGGGCCAGTATGTAACTATTTTATGATATTAACAATTAAGCTATACTGAGTTTAAAATTAAAACTTTTTGCAATTTTTTTTAGTAGAAATACATATTTTATTTAAAAGGACGAAA
The DNA here is from genome assembly GCA_024225875.1 of bacterium. Lineage (GTDB taxonomy): Bacteria > Margulisbacteria > Marinamargulisbacteria > JAAEMD01 > JAAEMD01 > JAAEMD01. The sequence continues at coordinate 957 of JAAEMD010000336.1, read as the reverse complement.
CTTACTATGAAAAAAACAATATCATTAAGTAAAGCTTTTAAAGATTTTTTTTTAATAGAAGATACTTCATATGTTAAAAGAGATTATATTGTACAGAAGAATCTACTAAATGCGACATTAGATTATTACTTTAAAAGAATGCCTGACGATTGCATAAAAATATTACAGCACGAAAAAGCAAGCAGGCTCATAAGTTCCGATTTGTTGAATTATTTATTAAAAAATTTTTCTACTCTGAACGAAACTGAAGTTAAAAATGTAAAAAGCCTGATAAAAGCGCTTCTAAGTAGCCCAAAAAACTTAAGCGATAGTTTTTGCAAAAGTAGCAATTCAGCTATGACACATGTATCAATATCTGAAGCACTGGCAGAGATTGTGTCCGAGTATGCCTCCAAAGACAGTAAAGTGGCAGCTCTTATCCTTAGCCTTTTAAAGGATGAAACTATTGACAATCCCCCTAAATTAGAAATAAGTCAAGCATTCACAAAGTATCACACTATGCACAAAACCATTTCATCAACAAAATCAGAATTATTATTTCGATCTACGCTTATTATAAGCCATTATTTCAATGAAAATAAAAGAACAAAACCACAAGCAAAATCTAATCAAAAAAATGACAATGCACATTATACGAATATAAAATTGAAGCTGGCTAATAATAAAATAAATATTCAGAAACGTAAAATAGATTCTATGAGTAACGAACTTAAAAAGGCTAATAATCAAATAAAACAACTGATGATTATAATTAATAATCAAAAGAGTAAATTAGATTTATTGAATAACGAACTTGCAGAAGCTGATGCTCAAATAACAACCCTTAATGCTACTATAAAAAAACAAAGCCATAGTAGCCTTCATATTAAAATGCACAATCTTAAAAAAGACATTTCAGATCAGTATGGGCTGAATGAGAGCTAGGAGTCTGTCGTTCTTAACGCTTTAAGATACAAC
>JAAEMD010000335.1 GCA_024225875.1 bacterium | reverse complement strand
TCCAAGACCAAAAGAACCAGACATATGATTCATATCATCATAAAATTCACTGCTACCCCTTTTAATCTGATCTAACTTCAATTCCAGCTGCAACTCCTTATCAGGAGCAGAAAAGGAAATTGAAAGGAATTCCGCATGTTCTAAACGACCACACATATTAAAAAAGGAATCACACCAGTTGTTAATACTATTATTCATAAATTGAAGGATCATTGCTTTTCTATCTTTTAAATTCTTTGATATCAAGAAAACAATATCATCAGGAATAAAAAGAGTATCCTCTCTGGTATGTGCTATAAATAATTTAACTAAATCAATGTTCTCGTTAGCATTGCAGTATTTGTTAGAGCTCTTGTTAACACCTTTATCCTTTTTAACTACCAGATTTTCAGCTAAAAATTTTCTATATACCTGTATTTTATCTATATCAATGTCACTAACAGCTTTTGTATCTTTATTATATATTTGTATTTTATCTATATTAATGTCACTAACAGTTCTTGTATCTTTATTAAGATCATTATTTTCAATTAAAATCTTTTCACATACTGATTTGTGCAAATTAATTTTTCCCGAATTCAATTGTATTTCACTTATGTTCTTGTCTGTACTTTTTAAAGCTATAATTTTATTCATTAAAATCTCCTTTACGTCCCCTTCAACGAAGGTTTTTATCCAAACTAGACAACCTGTAAACATAGCTGGCAGCCTGTTTACAGGAAAGAGTAATTTTACTGGAATTTTTCTTGTGGTCAACAACTATCTTCAAAATCACAGTGTTTCTCAGCCGGATTTCGGGTTAAAGTTATCTGAACAGACTTTGATTTCCCTCTGCCCTCTTAACAAAACACATAATTAATTACAGTCAGGTAAGACTGTCAGTCCACTTTAAATGTCCACAAGCATTATTTATCTTTTACATAATCTGGCAGCAGTTGCTTTTACTGTTATACTTCAATGGTTTATTGTCATAGTTCAATTGTTCGGAAGAATGCTTGAAGATATTATCATAATTTATATGGGCGCTAAAAACGTAATAGTGCTTTTTTGCTTCCAGAAACAAATTATTACGCGTATAGTCACTTACGTCACTACTTATACTTTCCATATATCCTGGCTCATTCAGCCTGGATAACTTAATATCTGTAAAGACCGGTATATTGTTTTTTTCGGCAATAATCATTTTCATTATTTTAGGCATGCTAAAATTAACTGTATCAGAGATCTTCAGTACTTCTTTATTGCTATCGGGAAATTCATTTAAATCACAATATGATCTAAACATAAATTTAGATTTACCATAAGTTGCTTTAAGCTCCGAAAATACAAATCCATAATTTCTGCTCATATTATCATTAACTGGTTGTAAGAATGTGGAGCTATTTAGATAATACCTGGGGTTATGCAGGATATCAGTTGAACAAGTGATTTGACCCATACTGGGTTTGTAAATAAAATCCCACGCTGGTCCATCTATACCGAAAAATTGGAATAAAGGAGTGAGATTTGACATCATAGTTTCATATTTAGATTCATAACCATCACAAGATTTATATTTTTTACAAATTATTTTTGAAAACAAGAAAGCAATCTCAAGAAAAAGAGGAATGGTTGCATTAGTTTTTAAAGCATTAACTGTTAAGACCGTCTCTGTAAGTGATGGTTCCCGGTTTTTATATGACTCACCATAATCGTTAAAAGGATCATAATATCCAAGACCAAAAGAACCAGACATATGATTCATATCATCATAAAATTCACTGCTACCCCTTTTAATCTGATCTAACTTCAATTCCAGCTGCAACTCCTTATCAGGAGCAGAAAAGGAAATTGAAAGGAATTCCGCATGTTC
>JAAEMD010000334.1 GCA_024225875.1 bacterium | reverse complement strand
CTGGCCATAGTCACTCTTAGGAAAGGGATAGTCTTATAGAAATGAAATACAGTCTCAAGAATAGCAGAACCACACTGATAGAGATCAAATTTCTACCCCTTTCCAAGCCTCTTTGAAATTTTTTGACCTCCTATCAAGTAGCCTTCGAATTCAGAAACCGCTATAGGGCTTCTATCCTGTAACAAAAAAGTGTCGGTTTTTATTAAAAACTGAAAAACTGTTAAATTTTAATCCTAATTTGACGTTCCAGCCTGTAACAAAAAAGTATCTTTTAATTTTTAAAACAGAGTAATTTAACGTAAAGAGTTATTTGTAGGGGATTTATAGATAAGATTAATATTTTGCAATAGATTAATACACTTCCCCATATTTTCTATACTATAGGTATATATCAATTTCAAGTATTTTATTACTTTTTTAATTTATAACGCTTTCCTTCTAATACTATCTCTTCCGATTCGATTAATGAATCCAAAACTTCTTCAACTTGATAAGATTTAGAAAAACCACGAACTCCTCGAAAAATATCTGTTTTGGTAACAGAATCTCTTTGTTGAATAAAATCCATAATTTTTTTTATTAAACCATCTAACTCACCAAAATGAATATAATTAGATAATAAAGTATATAAATTAGATAAACGCCAACCAGTTAAACGAATTGCATATGACATACCTTGATAACTGATACTATCAGAAGTAGGATTTATTATTGACTCATATAACATTGCACTTCGTAACAAATTTAGCTTTTGTCTTTGTTTAAAGGATATTAAATCTTCCTTCCCTTTTTCCATAGCAGTTATAATGGCTTGAAAGCTTAAATGTTCATTATACCATTTTTTATAAGCTAAACTTGCTTCAGTACTAAGTGTATATCTTCTATGTTCATTAATTTGACTATACCAAGATCGAATCTCAGATATAATCTCTGAAACAACATCATCATCAAAGTCTATGTCACTAGATCTATCTTCGCGCATTACACGATTTATTACTGTATAATTAAAGCGTTGCATTACTCCAGAAAAAAAATCAACTATATCAATTTTGTCTGTAAAATCAGCAAGAGTAGAATTACCGACAATCGTTATTGCTGGATTTTTTATAGTAGATATCTCAAAATCATCAATTTTTTTACTCCCCTTTCTGCCAATAGGCAGTTCTGGGGTATCTGTTACACTAAGAAAAAAATTTCTAAAATCAGAATGACTACTATTGTTAAACTGCTTTAATAATTCTCCAGCTTCATCAATATAAAATAAGCCTTTTGAATCTTGCAGCATTGCAGACTTAAGAGCAGCCGTTGTTATATCATCTGGATACCTATGGATTTCATCAGAAAGCCATTTCATAAGAGTTTTAATAGGTAGTGATTTATTAATTCCAGAAAGACCGATAATCAATTCCCATGTCCATGGAAAAATAGGCATTTTTGGTATTAACTCCATTCGGACATTTTTTCTACATAACATATGGCTAAAAATTGATAGAGTGTCAGTAAATACAACTGGCCCTTCAACTTCCTTAAGTCCCTTAAAAATTGAGTCATACAAAGTATTCATTACAGTACCAGCAGGGACTAAAGCTAAGCACTTCATATAACGCTCGTAGTCATTCCTATACTTACTCGTATAATTTACTATTCGTGCCAATTTTTGCCGTTTTGCATTGTCCATAGCATCATAGATAGTTAACTGTTTCTTTTTTTTTTTAACTTCTGTTTGGCCATTTTGTCTCCTTTGCAAAATTGATTATTTTTAAATTTATTGTAGACGTTTTTAAAAAAATGACAACTATAAAATGGAAGATATGGGGGGGGGGGGTATTTTGACCCAAAAAAGGGCTTAAATTAAGATTATACGTAAGTTTAGAGTGTAGACAAAGGGTGTCTACATTTCAGGGATTTTTCGTCTACACTTTACAAAATCGTTGTAGACATTATTTTTAAATGTCTACAATAAATTTAAAAGTAATTAATTCCGTAAAGTTGATTCATATTTAACTAACGCGAGAAACCCTTAACCCAAATTTCAAAAAAATATCGATAACAAAAACTTTTGTAAAATTTCATTTAGCGGGTATGGGTATCATTAGAACAATTATGTTAAGCTCAACATAACTGTTTTCTATGCTTTAAAGGGGGTCGATAATAAGCCCCCCGAAATTTCCTGATAGCAAAATTCAATCATATTAAACTTTTTGAAGAGTCTATAAAACATCTGTTTTTCAGACACTTAAAAAAAGCATAAGTGATGTTAAATTTTATATCGAGATTTGTCCATAAAGTCGTTTATAAATCATACTCCATAAATCTACCTAATGAAACGAGTTTATGGACTAGAATATTTGATTTTTTGCATATTTTAGAAGCATTCAATTATTAAAATTTTCTATCAGGAAATTTCGGGGGAGTTATTATCGACCCCCTTATAGGGGTGGTGATGGCATGGAATATATCACTTTTTGAAAAAGAAGAGCAAACGTGTGTGAAAGAAATGCTCCTTGATGCCCTTTCAAAACAGCTTGTCGGTAACGATCTGGCAATGATATTGGATAATATTGAAATGT
>JAAEMD010000333.1 GCA_024225875.1 bacterium | reverse complement strand
TATCGGCAATGAACTTAAAAAAGGCCGCTGCTTTAACTTAACTTGATAAATTGAATGTGTTTTTTGGATGCTATTCATCTCTTCTTTTCTCAGTTCTTTTGTTTTTTTGATGATTGGGCTGCGTCAGCAAGCCCTATATACTACTAAAACGCTGAAAATTTCTAAAAATAATATTATTGATTCAATATAAAAAACAGGCTACTTCAGACCGTCCATTACTCTTAAGGATCGGTTCAGACTTAGAACATTCAGGCATGGATTTCAAGCACCTGGGATGAAATCTGCAACCTGAAGGTAAATTTGCTACACCAGGCATATCACCTGTTAACAGGATCTCAGGTTTGCCTTTTTTTGGATCAGGGACAGGTATAGCCGAAATCAGTGCCTGTGTATATGGATGTAAGGGCTTAGAAAAAATATCTTCCGGTGATCCTTTTTCTACAATTCTCCCTAAATACATAACTAAAATATAATCACAGTATTGAGCAATAATACCAAGGTCATGAGATATTAATAAAATTGACATTTGATATTCATGTTGTAACTGCTCAAGTAATCTCAACATTTGTGCTTGAATAGTAACATCAAGCGAAGCCGTAGGCTCATCTGCAATCAATAGTCTGGGCTTCATAGAAACTGTAAGCGCAATCATTATTCTTTGACACATACCCATAGAAAACTGGTGCGGGTAATCATGTAAACGAATATCAGGGTCAGGGATATTTACTTTTTTAAGAAGGGCTATAGTCTGATCCCTGGCTTGTTTTTTATCAACTTTTGAATGAAGCCTTATTGTCTCAATCATCTGATCACCAATAGTAAAAACAGGGTTCAGTGAATCAAGAGGGTTTTGAAATATTAATGCAATATCTGCTCCTCTAACATCCCTGATCTCCTTACTATTCATTGAGCTTATATTTTTACCATCCCAAAAAATACTTCCTGACTCAATATAACCGTTATTCGGCAGTAAGTTCAAAATAGAAAGCGCTGTAACACTTTTTCCTGACCCTGATTCCCCAACCAGACCGATAAACCTGTTTTTTGGCACAACAAAAGATACATCATCAACTGCTCTGATAATCTTTTGTTTTACTTTAAATATGGTTTTTAAGTTCTTTACTTTTAACATCATCTAATTTTCTTTCGGATCTAAAATATTCCTTAGTCCATCCCCTAAAAAATTAAAAGCCAGCACAGTCATTGTAATAAAAAATCCCGGTGCAAAAACCATCCATGGCGCATCAATCATGAAGGAGAGGCTGTTTTCAAGCATATTTCCCCATGAGGCCTGTGGAGGCTGTACCCCCAGCCCCAGAAAACTCAAGACAGATTCACTTAAAATAGCTATCCCGATCCCTAACATAGAAGCAACTATAACAGGATTCAGAGTATGGGGAAGAATATGTTTGATTACAAGTCTGAAAGAATAAATACCTCTTGCTTTTGCCGCTAATACAAAAGGCCGCTGTTTTATACTCATAACTTCTGCCCTGACAAGCCTTGATATCCCTGCCCAGCTGGTTAGACCAATAACAACCATTACATTATATATATTCGGTTTTAATAAAACCTGTATGATTAAAATCAAAAAAATAGCAGGTACAGCAATAAAAATATCTACTAAACGCATAATAATCTCATCAACCCACCCACCAGCATAACCTGCTAAAAGTCCGATAGACATGCCAGCAATAACCATAATACTAACAGCAACAATACCCACACTCAAAGAAACTCTAGCTCCATAAATGCATCTTAGAAGAATATCTCTACCGAGATCATCTGTACCTAAAAAATGCCTTATTGACGGTGGTTCAGGCTCTTTTATTATGTCCGGATCAAAACTATCAGGATCAAATCCGGGAACAAATGGAATAATCAGAGCAATAGTTGTGATTATCACTAAATATAATATAGAAACTCTTAATATAATCTTATTCACAGGTTTTACGCTTTAAAAAATTCATGACTACTATTTTACTTAATATTTAACCTTTAAGTAAGAGAACACACTATTATAGCTATCTAAAAATAAATCATTGCAAGCATTCTTAGCTGCGCACCACTATCATCATAAAGATATTCTGTGTTATCATCTCCAAAATACAAAACAAGGTCTGTAGAAACCATAAAACCTTCAGTAACTTTGTAAGTTAATCCTGTAAAAAGTATCCCGGAATAATCAATAAGGTTTTGAATTGAGTTTATTTTAAAATCAGTGGAGTGAAAAGGGAATTCATTAACTGATAGAAAAAAGGAGTGGTAAAGTATTGCATAATAATTCATTTCATATAAATTATTCTGCATCAAATAATCTATTTTTAAATTATCTCCAAAATATTTTTGTTTATACCCTTCTCCATTATAAAAAAGCTCGTAGTACAGAGATATCCTGTCTGCTCTTTCCCAGTTTAATGTTTTACTCAATCCTATAGTAGCCCTGGGTACCCATTTACCTGATATTTTTTCTTTTGTCAGCTGATTATTTTTTTCGATCATCCTCTCTTTTATAGAGCCATAAGAAAATGCCAGTTCACCATTAAGATCAAGCCCCATAAAATTAGTTGAAAAGTCCGCACCAAAAACTGAATTTTCTTTATATTTATTCCACATAATAATCCCGATTTCAGAACGGCCAGCCAGAAACTCAAACCTTGTTACAATTGAAAACTGATCAATATCATCAGCATTTGATGTATTTAAAAACATATAAAGGTTCTGTTCCATGCCAACAGGAAAGTGGGCTCTTACCCCATATATCCCGCTACGAATATATTTCATATCAAGAAAGTTCTGCTTTTCTACATTAACAAAATCAGTTGGATTCCAGAAATATGTCCTGCCCCACTTTAAGAACTGCTTGCCTGCTCTAAAATAAGCTTTTCTGTCAATGTTAAAATCCACAAACAATTCTTTTATATCAACAGCAGAAGTCATTGTGTTAGATGTAGATATGGAAGATGATGTATTTATAATTCCAATATCAAAAAAAGCCTTGATCCCTTTTTTCAACCTGACATCAAGAAAAAGATCACCATCAGTATAATTATATATTCGATTCGAGCCCCATCTCTTTTTTCCCTGAAGCCAGCCTCTATTAATTAAATAAAGAGAATCAAATCTAAACTGCCCTGTAAAATTAACCGATTTCTTTTCAGTATATATGTTAATCAAGTCATCACTGGAATCATCAGGTACATCAACAATAATTTCAGTATCAAATAACGATGACTCATCAATATCTTTTTCTAGAATATCCAAAGGCTGTGCTGCTGACATCCGTGCTGAAATTAAAAAAACAAAAGCAATATAAGCAGCGACCCTGAATATCACTTACTAAGATTCTCCAGATAAGCTTTGGTAAATTTATTATTACTTAATTCAGCAACAGATATATCCTTAATCTCCCAAAGGGTTTTATTACCTTTTTCAAATTCATCTATAACCAGTTGTTTAATACTGATATACTTGTTATTTACTTTAGAGTATTTTAAAAAATAATGGCTGTACATTAATGTTCCGGACAAAGAAAAGCTTTGTTCTTTTAATGGAAGATGATTATCTTTTCTGACCCATATAATCTTTCTGGGATAATCTATATCAGGTATCTTTGCAAGTATCTCGATCCTGTATACAGGTATTTTACCCAACATAGTCTCTATAACAATTTCTCTGCCTGAATCATCTTTTACACTTTCATAATATTCTGCATATTTAGATTTTTCAAAGTCTCCAGCATTGGCATCAGTACCTGCAATACTTTCATCTCTGCTTATATGTTGAAATGTTCTGGTATTTCGGCGATACATCCAGAAGTTATTTCCGGACTTCAAATAACCATTACCCTTTTCTGATTCCGGCTTTGTCATTACAATCAGAAAAAGGTCACTAATATCACGTCCATAATAAATACATTCCATAACCTTTGTTCCCTGGTCAACATCCCGTTGAACAATATCAACTCTGGCTGTTATATCTTCTCCCAGATTCTGCAGCTTATCCAGACGCTTCAAAACATCTATTACCTTAACATTTGCCTGTAACGGAACTGCGAGCTTAACAAGTATTAAAACAACAAAGACAAAGCAACTATTTTTTTTCATTTTAATAAACACCCCATCCTTATGTAGTATGCCGTAGCGCTTCTGACGGCTTTAAACTGGCCGCTTTACTGGAAGGAAAGAAGGCAGTAGCCATAGAAAAGGCAAATACTATTATTAAATTCCTGAAAACACTCCACAACGTTGGAACAAAATATAATCTACGATCAACCATCAGCATATTTAACGGGTTATCATAACTAAAATGAATCAATGTTAACAGTTTCATAACTATTAAAGATATAATCAAACCTGCCAGCCAGCTTAATACAGTCAAAAGAAATGTTTCCATCATAAATACCTTTTTTACATCTGAACGCCTCATCCCAATTGAGCGCACAGTACCTATTTCCCTGGTTCTTTCACGAACAGTCATTCTTAAAGAGTTCAAAACTCCAATCATTATGATAAAGAAAATAACCGATGCTGCTAAAAAAGTAACAAGGTTAAACACATATTCCATCTTTATTATCTCACTGGCTGTTTCATACATTGTAGCAATATCCATACTGGGCTGATACTTTTTATCTCTCATAAGATCCTTAAACTTTTTTGCAAAATCATCTGTATTACGAGTCCTTTTTAACAGATGCCATTCTGAAGCTATCATATCCCATACAGGATCTTTGTGATCAGCCTGTATGTAATCTTCTAACCTGACCTTATCTTCCGGTAGAAAATAGTTATATATTCTGAAAAACGATTCATTACTTACAAAAACAGTATCTGGCGATATTTTTTTATTGAATAAAGCTATAGCAGATATCTTAACATCAGCATGATGCAGTCCTGAAAAATATCGCTGTTTATACTTGAATTTTATTCTATCGCCCACTCCAAGTTTCAGTTTATCTGCCAGAACAGAACTTATAACTGCACCTTTGGTATCTGAGTCCCATTCAGTATCAGCCGGCATCTTTATTAAAGATCCTGCTGCATTTAAAGAAACACCTTTAATAAATGGAACCAGCAACAGGTTATTACTGTATTTGTCTGTTTTACTCCATATACAGGCTTTGTCCGGCTCAAGTGCTTTGTGAAGCAAATCTGCTTTTTCAGCAGCAGTTCGGGGATCGTCCAGTATTATTTTCAGAGCAGCTGTTTCAAACTTTTTATAGCCCATCAACTGTTTCAAATTCTTAAATGGAGTAAATACTGCATAATCCATAAATATATTCTGGCTCTTAATAATAACTTTAACAGTAAAAATTGCTGTTTGTTTCTGGCCATTTACATTATCAAAACGCATTCTAACCTGATCACCGATTTTTACATTCAAATATTTAGCTTTCTGCTCTGATATTATTACAGGGTTACAGGCTCCTTTATCATAGTTTTCATAGCTGCCTTCCAAAGCTCTAAAATAGCTCTTAAACTCATCATTTAACTTTACACCAGCTAAAAATACATAATCCCCTTTACCATTACCTATCATCCTGCCGAAAGCACCAAGGTCTTCTTCTATATTACTGATACCTGTAACTGTTGATTTAATGGTTTTTAAAACATACGCCCTGTCCCTGATAATCGGATTCATAACCCGGCCAGACTCTATCATACTTATTTTCATATGCCCTGACGTAAAAACAATAAGCCTGTTTAAAAGATTATCCGTAATACCTTTGGAAAAAGCGTTTGCTATAGTTAGAATCACAATACCGAAAGCTATAGCTATACCAAGTTGAATATTTCTTCTCTTCTGACGAATTAAATTTCTAAAACTGATTAAAAATATAAGCTTCATATTTAATCTCTCGCTATAGCATCAAGTGCTGAAATACGTCTGGCAACTATGATCGGATATATAACTGCTATAAAAGTAACAAATGCCAGTTGAATAATACATAAAAAAATATCTCCTGAATCCAGTACAGGATGAAAGATATCGCCCCCATAAAAGATCTGCAATATCTCATTTTTCGTTGTCAATTTCAAACTGGCAAGTATGTTTATTACAACAATACCAACAAAAATACCAAGCCCCCCAAAGGTTGCAGATTGAACAAATGTTTCTGCCAGAAACATCCTGGACACAAACCATTTTCCAGCACCAACAGCTCTCATCATACCGATTTCGGAAACCCGTTCCATAGCAGCCATACTAAGCGTATTCATTATTATTATAACAGCCACAAAAAAAATAAAGGCGACAAACAAGAACAGAGCGCCCTTCATTATCATCGCTATCTGACCCAGCATACCAACAGCTTTATTCCAGGGCACTGCACGAACAGCAAGGTTATTGTCCTTTAATAATATATTCAGCTTATTTAAAGCATCTTTAATATCCTGATCAGGCTTTAATTTAATATAGACCATATTATAAACACCAGCGTCCAGATCAAGAGTTTTTTTTACTTTTTCTTTCCGCTTAAACAAGGATTGATCAAAATTGATCGTTTCGTTATTATCAATTTCAGAAAGCTGCTCATCAAAAATATTCGATATTTTTTCATCTTCTAATGACAATAGATTATGGTATTCATTTGATATGTTACTTTCTGCATCCTGGGCAGTAAAATAACCCATACACTCCCTGAAAGATTCGATATCAACCAGGCTGTAAAACCCCAGAAGACTATTTAATGCTTTGAAACGAATGATTCCTTTAACTTCACATAGAACATCAAGCGTAGAGTTTTTACGACTTAACCCCATATAAACAAGCTCTTCTCTTAAATCCAGGTTATCTTTATCAAGCCTTGCCTTATCATTTAAATTTTCTTCTACCAGCTCTGTACCTTTTGGCACAGGCCAGTACCCGCAAAAATCATACAGCCACTTCCTCATAGTTGTGGAAACCAGAACCCCTTTCTCTCCAGGCTCCATAAATCTTCCTTCCAGCACCTCCATAGACCTGTCAAAAAAATTATAATATTTATTAAAATCTATACCTAAAATATACTGATCTATAGGTTGACCAGATTCATTTAGTACCCATACATACCCGATACCTCCAGGCAGAAATGAATCTATAAAGGAAACTCCCTTCAAAACTTTTTCTATCTCCAGGTAGTTATTTATCGGCTCTGCTGTCTGGCCTGTAGAGCTTAACAAAATTGAATCGCTCAGCTGCTCTTCTGATATAAGTAAAATTTCACCTGTAAAGCTTTTTACAATATTATTTTCCAGCCCCTTATCAAGGCCGGAAATTATACCGTTACCTATAGTCATAATTAAAGAGCCAAGAAAGAGTATTGTTCCTATAATTAATGTCTTACCTTTGTGTCTGAATATGTTTCGCCAGGCTATAGTAAATACTACTGGCATTTTATGCGCTCTATAACCTTACCGTCTCTAATCTTAATAACATCATTGGCATACTTTAATACATCAGGATCATGTGTAGAGAAAATAAAGGTAACATTATTCTGTTCATTAATACGTTTCATAAGTGAAAGAATCTGCGCCCCTGTCTCAGAGTCAAGGTTAGCAGTGGGTTCATCTGCCAGAACTATCCTGGGACTTGTAACAAGTGCTCTTGCAATTGCAACTCTCTGTCTCTGCCCGCCTGAGAGTTCGGAAGGACGCTGGCTTATCTGCTCTGTTATCCTGACATGCTCGATCATTTCTTCTGCTTTTTTACGGATCTCCTTACTGGTATATTTTTTCATTAAAAGAAGAGGAAACTCTACATTTTCCAAAACATTTAAAACTGGTATCAAATTAAATGACTGAAAAATAAATCCTATTTTAAAAAGCCTTAAGTCAGTCAACTGATTATCCGTCATCCTGGAAACATCCTGATCATCTATAGTAATGCTTCCTGTAGTTGCCTGATCAACACAGCCAATAATATTTAAAAGGGTAGTTTTTCCACTCCCTGAAGGTCCTACTATAGAGATAAATGATCCTGTGCTGATATCCAGTTCAACGCCCTGCAAAGCGTGTACTGTTGTTTTCCCCAGAGGGTAGTCTTTACGAACATCTTTTAATAAAACTATAGACATCTATAAACTCCTGCATTCAGGTTATAACTATATTATAATTGCCTGATCATTTTTTTGTAAGAACACAATTATTTTCTCTTAATATAGCTGGTACAAATTGAACTGTCCGTTTAAATGGCTGAGTTCAGTGTACTTGCGTACATAAACGAAGTCATTTGAAGACTTATGTGTCGGACATTTTATTTTGGAACAGCTATATCTCCTGATCCTGCTAAACCCTGAGCATAACTCAACCCAGTATTAATTTATATAAAACAAAATAGATGTTGCATTTATGTATTCTTAGATATATACTTTTCTATCAAATTTAACAGGCACAATTATAGCTGGTACAAATTGAACTGTCCGTTTAAATGGGGAAGTGCAGTTTCACAAACGTACATTAACGAAGTCATTTGAAAACTTTAGTGTCGGACATTTTACTTTGGAACAGCTATAACTAAATAAAAGTTTTTTATTTAAGAAAATATGTAAGGATGTTAAATAATGGGTCTGGAAGGTATGAAACACAAACTAAAAAACATATATACGACACTTAAACCACAGAGGCAGTCTAATACCAAAAGGAAAGATAATCAGGTTGACCATAGCAATAGTGATAAGAAAACTACTCAAACCAGTACATCTACTACAGGAAACATCAACAACACTGATACAGTTGCTGACATGGCAAAAATAAAAGCATTGAATATACAACCTGTGCCTAATCCCACAAAATTACAAACAGTTGCATCAAAATCTACATCTTTCTCAGGAAGTTCATCTACATCAATACCAATCTATGATCCCCAAAAAGTAAAAGCAGATAAATCAAACTCTATATCTTTCTCAGAACCTGTATCTCCATTGAGACTAAAACAAATGCCTGCTACCAAAAAATTACAAGTAGTTACATCAGAATATATATCTTACTCAAAACCTGTATCTCCAACAACACCACAAACACCAGATTTGCCAAAAAATACAAAGCACAGCCCATGGCTGTCAGTGACGCTAAATAAAAATAGTGATATTAACTCTGTTAAAACTGGTAGAACCAGTGGTCCTCGATTGTCACTGAAAGAAAAATTAGAAATAAAACAAAAACTTGATAACAAAAAAAACACCTCCTTAAAAGGCCGGTATTATGATTTTTTTAAAATTGAAATAAAAAGATTAGCAGAAATTACCTTTAGCTGTTCGACTACTTTGCTTAACGACCTTGAAAGCAGTAACACTGTTGCCGATAGAGCAATACAACGAGCGTTTAAAGTAGCAGCTGTATTATCACTGGGAGGTACTAAGTTTATAGAGACTCCATATATTATACCTAAACTTTATAAAAGTTTTTACGGTATCAATTTAAATAAACTTAAAAGTTGCAGCGCCAGCTATCCGAAGACCAGGGCTCACTGGCAAACCTTTAAAAAAGTGATTCCGTTGTCTCTTAAATTGACTTTACAAAGTATTTATTCACCAGCATATTTCCTTATTTCCACATCTAATATTTTTATTTGTATTGCGATGGATAAAATAGGTTTTGAGCGTTATAAATTCTTACCAGTGGCTGGCAAAAAAACCACCTTATCTTATATGAATATTGCAAAGAGTAAAAAGCTGAAATCTGTAAGTCATCGTGTTGTCAGTACTCTGAAACAACAGGTTGCGTAAATAAAAAGATTAAAAAATTTGCACTTTTTTTATTTATCAGGTCAATCAAAATATCTTCCTTATCAAGGTATAGCTGGTACAAATTGAACTGTCCGTTTAAATGTCTGTTTTCATCATTTACATACTTTATGCTAAATGAATCTGGAATGTAAATTAATAAAAACCATAGATGCTTGTGATCATTTTATTTTTCCTGGAGAAGTTCTCATAGCTCATTTAGATGCTACAAAAAAAGTACTGGCCAACCTTAAAGGAAATAAAGACCAAAGATGGGTTTTTGAAGGGTTTTGAGGTAAAGGTGTCAGACACCTTTATAGAGAAGGTGTCTGACACCTTTTACCATCCGTTCCAAAAAAGAAAATATCATCTTGTTTGAAATAGAACTTTAGATTCTGGTTTTTACTAAATTCGATTTTTTCCTGGGATACAATCGTGAAATGTTGTGAATAAATATCAATGCCTAATGGTTTTATATAATAAATATAATCATGGCCTCGTGACTCTGATAAATAGATGCTGCCGGTAATATAGTCACTTGATTTCTCTGAATTTAAAGAAAGCTTTTCCGGCCTGATCCCCCAAATCAGCTCTGAATGTTTCTTAGTTAATTGTTTCGTTAGTTCGTTACTAAAATGAGAATTGTTTTGTTCTTTAGGGAAAATAGCAAGGTTCATACTGGGCGTGCCTGTAAATGAGGCTGTGAAGATATGGTTTGGATTATGGTATATATCTTCCGGTGTGCCAATTTGCTGGATTTTGCCTTGATCGATTATCACGATTTTATCTGCTAATGCCATAGCTTCTATCTGGTCGTGGGTGACATAAATAAAAGTTTTTTTGTGTTTATTATGGAGTTGTTTTATGTCAGACCGCATCGAGACCCGTAATTTCGCGTCCAGATTAGAAAGAGGTTCATCAAATAAAAAGATATCCGGCTGCTGAACCAAAGCACGTCCAATAGCAACTCTCTGCATTTGACCACCTGATAAATGCCTGGGATAAGATTGCAGATGATCGTTGATTTTTAAGGTTTCTGCTATTAGCGCAACTTTTTTCTGGATCTCTGGAGTGGGTGTTTTTTTTATTTCTAGCGGGAACGCTAGATTTTCGAATACTGTTTTATGTGGATAGAGCGCATAATTCTGGAAGACCATAGCAAGCCCTCTATCTTTTGGAGCAACATCGTTTATTAAACGATCATTAATAAAAATGTCGCCGTTTTGTATTGTTTCCAACCCGGCTATCAAACGCAATAAAGTTGTTTTTCCGCAACCGGATGGGCCCAGAAAAACGCAAAACTCTCCATCTTCGATAGTAAGATCCAGATCTTTTATTACCTCCTTATCAGCTTGATAAGATTTTGAGATATTCTTTAAAGTAACTTTTCCCATTTTATTTTATTGGTTCTTTTGACCTGTTACGGCTATGCCTCTGATAAAATATTTTTGCCCGATAATAAATAGTAATAATACAGGAGCTGTGACAAATACAACAGCTGCCATCAGTAAAGTATAGTTCGTTGAAAATGTTTCCTGAAAGGCTGTTAATCCTAGCTGGACAGTCCTCATCTCTTCAGAGCTCGTAAATATTAATGGTTTGAAAAGATCGTTCCATTCAGCTGTGAAAGTGAGTAAAAACAGAGTGATTGTCGGTGCTTTTGATAAAGGGAAAATAATAGACCATAAGATCGTCCAGTGAGAGGCGCCATCAATCTGAGCGGCCTCCTCTAAAGAACGCGGGATAGTTTCGATATGTGTTTTATAGAGGTAGATCCCGAACGCATTGGCAATTGACGGTAAGATCAGTGCCAGAAAGGTATCAATAAGGTTCAGTTTGCTGAACATCATAAAGATCGGAACAATCAGAAGTTGATAAGGGATGATCAGGGTTGCGATAAAGACTGTAAATGCAATGCGTTTACCCGGAAAATGGAAGCGGGCAAATGCATAGCCTGCCAGAAAAGAGGTCAAAATCTGTCCGGTTGTTGCGCAAAAAGCAATGATGAATGAATTAAAAAACTGTCTGGAGAAATTTGTTTGAAGCCATGCTTTAACATAGTTATTCCATAACGCTTTTTGAGGTAGTAGCTGAAAAACTGTTCTTACTTCAATTTCAGATTTTAGCGAAGTTGCAATAATCCAAACTAAAGGGAATATGAAAAGGCCAGCAAAAAAGAGTAATATAAAGAATCGTATCAGATCGAAACAGGTTCTTTTTTTTATCATAGCTTTATCTTATTCAAACGATTCAAAAGTCCAGCCATGATCAGGACAATGATCAGTAATATTATAGCTGCAGCAGAGGCATAACCCATCTCAAACTGTTGAAAAGCTTTTTGATAAATGTAATATACTCCAGTTGTTGTTGCACCTGCCGGCCCGCCTTTTGTCATCGCATAGATCTGTTCAAAGGCACGTACATGGAAAATAACTTTTGTTACTAAAATGAATAGCGTTGCTGGTAAAAGAAGCGGCCAGGTAATGGAACTGAAAATCTGCCAGCGGTTCGCGCCATCCAGTTTTGCAGCCTCATAATAAACGGGATCAATATTCTGAAGACCGGCCAGAAATAGAATCATCCCGTAACCCAGATCTTTCCAGATTGTCATTATGATTACAGATAACATGGCGTATTTTTCACTGATCAGCCACGGTATTTTTTCAAAACCTGCAAATGAAAGGATAGTATTTAAGATCCCATAATCATAATTTAAGAACCATACCCAGATTAGACCGGCAGCTACCATTGATGTAACATAGGGCGCAAAGAAAACAGTCCTGAAAAAAGAACGACCGGAAATCTTTTTTTGGATAAGGATTGCTAAAGCGAGTGAAAGCGCCATGCCGGTCGGGATAGAGCCCAGTAAAAAAACAGCTGTATTTTTCAGTGCAGACCAGAACCTGGGGTCAATAATCAATGCTTTGTAATGTTGAAGACCAATAAAATAACGGGTACTGAATCCATCCCATTGGAAGAAGCTATCCCAAAATAGTTTGAGCATTGGATACAGCATAAAAATACATAGAAATAGTCCGGCAGGTAAAAGGTATAGCCAGGCAAGCAAAGCATTATGATATATATCAGGTTTTATTCTGGTTTTATTTTTATTTTTCTTTTTTTTGGGGGCTGTTGCAGAATGCCAGGAAAATTTATGGTGAGACAATTTTGAGTGATTTTTTGTTGATATCTTTTGTAGTTTAGCT
>JAAEMD010000332.1 GCA_024225875.1 bacterium | reverse complement strand
TTCCTTGCGCTCTTTTGCTTCTAACTTAATTCGATATTTTCCTCTCATAGCTTTACCTCCTTCTTAAATAGAAGTATACTATATTTTTGCTTGTTATTTTATGTCACAGTGTACTAGTGTCTGTATAGCAATTTACTTTTAGCTTTTGTTTCTGCCTTATTGTTTATGAAGTCAAAGTCAACGCTGCTTACAATAAAAGTACGTTCGTCTCCATTTTCATCGTTACCTCTAACGATCATATTAAATTCATCATCTTCGATAAGCTCTGGTTGTTCAGCATCCAAAATTGACTTTATCATTCCTTCTGGTAGATATTCACCACATCTTGTTGGTGGGGTAAATTCCTCGTTAAGCAAATCTTGTCTTACTCTTACTTTAATCATAAATAATTTCACCGCCTTTCTTTTTGCTCGTTACGAGCAGTTTTTTCTATAAACTCTTCAATAGCAAAGTTGATTGTTTCCCAAGTGATTCCAATGGTGCAGTCATGATAGTGCTTTATAAAGTCCAATATTTCTCCGCACTGTTCATCTGAAAGCTCAGTGTCATAGCTTTCTTTAGCCTGTATTTTTACATCATCAGTTTGCCACCTTACTGAAATAACTCTTGTAGGGGCTTCTTTATCTCCATAGGTATACAGAAATTGCTTATACATATTCGATAACAATATGTTTGTAATGCTATGGATAGCTTCATTATCACCATTAGGATGATGCTTGAGCAGTTCTTTACTGGCTTTAAATAATGCTTCTCCCATTTCGTTCACAAGACAAATTAAATCTTCCTCTGAAATAATCATTGTTTTTCCTCCTAAGAAATTATTTCCTTGGCCTCTAACCACGGATCAAGATGTTTTCGCTGGTATTTCTCACCTATACTAATTGCGTTCTCGTAATCCTCAACGATCTGTTCAATAATTATTCGTGCCAGTTCTTCAAGTTGGGTAACGTGTTGTGTTGCTAACCACTCTTGTACTTGTTCTATACCTTCCATTTTTCGCACTCCTGTTCATTGGTCTTTGATATGTAGTACCATTCACCTGTAGGGCTATCGTGATGAAAATTATTGACTGCAAGCCCTTTGTATCCATACCGATAAACAGTAAATCTGCAATGTGTTTTCGGTAGTATTGATCTTAGTAGCTCTTCGCCTGTATTAGCTTCAAATGACTTGCGTCCTTCAATATTGCGCCATCCAAAGTTGTAGACTTTAGCAAACCATAAACCATCGGGATTGTGTTTTTTTATATAAGTTGTCAAGCACTCGCAAACATCTGCCTAGGCATATTCATAAATGCCATCGTCAGTATATGCGTACTCTCTCACTAGCTCTTTTAGATGTTCAGATAGATCATGTTTCTCAACCAGTTCTATAAAAGATATATTCAAGTTTTTCTGTTCAGTTGCTTTGACCTGTTCTGCTAAGTTTGCTAGTTCCTCGTTCCTCTCAAAAATATATTCACGATCAATAATGTCCTGCATCAAAAAATAAACTTGATTTTTTACAATATCAATTTCGTCATAGTAGGTTATTATCTCTCTTGTTTTTGGCATAAAATCACTTCCTTTCTTTCTTGCTCGTTACGAGCAATTTTTAAAATGGCAAAGCATCCATTCTTTCAGCTACTAAAATAAGTTCGTCCGTGTTCAACCTCTGCCCAAATCTATTATTAATAACCTTGATAAAGTTTTTAGTATGTCTGCTTATACGCTGGGTGGTGCTGTTCGTATCCTTGATTCTGTTCAGCTCATCCAAGATAAAGTCAAACTTCATGTATTGAATACGCTGGTATCTATCCATTAAAAACTGCATAACCTGACCAACTTTTATATAATTCATTGATTCACTTTCCTTTTTTGCTCGTTACGAGCAATTTAATATTTTGGTGTATAACCTTGCTTCTGATATTTACCAATAGCTTCTAAAAGCACTTCACGAACATAATCAACATCTATTCGCATATTGAGTTTTCGCATTTGGTCTAATACCTTCCAAGCCTTATGTAATTTCTCTTTGTTTAGTCGGATAGTTTTTGTTTGCCTGTTTGGTTCTATGGCTTGTGCTGATAGCTCTTTGAGTAGTTTTAATGATTCTGTTCTTGCTCGGTATAGCTTTAAACTTTCTGCCTGTTGCTTGTGTCCGTGCTGCTTTAACATCGATTGTATTTTTTGCAATCTCATTGCTTGATTAATTGGTTTCATAATAATTACCCCCTTTATTTGAAAATATCTTTTGCCACTTCCTCAAAATCAATCAAAGGATAAATCTTTGTATCAAATAGATTTTTGAGCTTGAGGCTAACAATATAATTTAAGCTTTTGGATTTCTTATCATTTGAATAAGTCGCTTTGTGATGCTCTGAATTAGCTTCTTTTAATATTGTTTTAGCTAGTTTTGGCTCATCTTCAAAAACTTTCTTTATTAAAATTTCTGTTGTAAGCATTGCTAATTGTTTCAAATCGACTTTATTATTTGATTTTTTTAACTTAGAATTGTTCTTGGTCATTGGTTCACGTCCTTTTATTTTTTTGCTGGTCGGCAATTAATTAATTGTGTGGGCTGGTGGCCTTATTACGATTTTTTATACTTATCACGCTCCTTTCTTTATTCAGTTTGAGATTTGGCAAAGGCCATCATTGCGCCTATTGCTACAATGTTTTTGTCTGTACCTTCTTCTCTGAGCTTGGTTAATGTGTTCATACGCTCGTTAAAGTGTTGCATGCGCTGCTCTGCTCGTTCTTGGGTAATATCAATTAGGTGAGCAAGTCCAAGTTCTTGCATAACTTCTTTAAAAACATCGTTATGCATAACATACTTGCAGTAACTTATATCCCGTAATTTGTGTTTAAATTCCTCATCTATATAGCCATACCTCAAGGCTTGATAAGCCATTATTTTGGGCGTTAAGTCCATCCCACAACCTAGCAGGGTCAAGAACTGCATATCATCGGAATTGCGTTGAATTACACCTAATCCCAAGCGACTTGCAAGCTCAAGGTCTATATCATCACCAAAATAATTCCAAGTAACATTCCAATAAATTTCGTCATACTCAAAATCAGCATTTTCTAGGGTTTCAATATCGCTTGTGATTGTTTCTAATTGCTGTTCAAGTTCTTCGGTTTGTTCGTCTGTTAAGGCTTCATCATCAAGGCTATTTTCTAGCTCGTCTTTTTTCTCTTCCAGCTCTTCAACTTTTGCTTGTCGCTCATCTTCGGTAAGGGTTAGGTATTCATTGCCTGATAGTTCAACCTCGTAAGAACCTGTTAATATTTCGTAGTCCTCACAATAATGCTCTTCGCCTATGTTGTATTCTTGAGTATCAATTTTCATTGCAGGGCACATTAGCTCTATATTGTCTTGATTTTCTTCTTTGATAAGTTTGGCTACCACCCTAAAGGCTTCCCGTAACTCATCATTTTTAATAAAACTTGATACATTGCTTATTTCTCGTTCTAAATATGAAATTGCCATTTTAAACACCTTCCTTTTTTTGCTCGTTACGAGCAAAATTATTTTGTTAAGCGTGCAGACGCTTTTTGAA
Organism: bacterium; assembly: GCA_024225875.1. Classification (GTDB taxonomy): domain Bacteria; phylum Margulisbacteria; class Marinamargulisbacteria; order JAAEMD01; family JAAEMD01; genus JAAEMD01. Next base: position 248 of record JAAEMD010000332.1, on the reverse strand, counting down.
ATTCTTCCTCTACATCTTTTAAGGAAAATTGACCCTCTGAGCTGGTCAAAGCAGACACGAAAACATCAACTATTTCAGATAATGGGGCGTGTTCTTTTTGGAGTTCGTCTAGGAGTCTGTCGTTCTTAACGCTTTAAGATACAACTTTTTCTAAAAAAAACGCCACCACCAACCAAAGAACCATTTATTTAGTTTGCCTGAATATTTTTATTATACTCAACGGTAGATTACAGGTCTTTGTCAAAATA
>JAAEMD010000331.1 GCA_024225875.1 bacterium | reverse complement strand
AAGCAACTATTGCTTTCTTGTCTTCCGGTGTAAGTGCTTTGCCTTGAGCCATGTCAGCGCCCCCTCTTTAAATAAACTCCGGGAGCGATCATACTACATGATTTTTGCAAAAGTATCAAGTCATATGACCAGCACTATAGGCGAGCCTAATACTGAGCAGTGGAAGATTAATTCATGGGAAAAAAATCAAATTTCATTACCCCATAATTATAGACACAACGCTCAGTTTTTCTATTACGAAATGTCTTTATGAAAAATTATCTAAAACAGACAATTTATATAAATTGCTCAAGGTCTCCGAGAATAATAGGTTTTCATTCGTTCTTATGATTATATTATTGTTAATCGGTTTCCAACAATGGATTCCATTTTTTTTGAAAATAATATAGTATTGAAGAAAATGATTGGAAAGGAACCTTCTCATGAAAAAAAAAGCCAACGTCTTCCTTCGAAAAGAAAAAGTCTTTAAAAGTGTCAATATAACAGATCCTGATAAGCCTGAAATAAATGATACAATAATCGATAAATGGCAAAATATCATTGACCTAATTGCCAAAATATTGAATGTTCCTTCTGGTCTTATTATGCGGATTACCGAAGACTCAATGAAGGTTTTTATTAAAAGTGGAAATGAAGAAAATCCATATGAAAAAGGTGGAAGTGACTCATTAGGAAAAGGTCTCTATTGTGAAACGGTTATTGGAACTGATGCTGAACTTTTAATAGATAATTCGCTTAAATATGACGAATGGCGGGATAATCCTGATGTGAAACTGAATATGATTTCGTATTATGGTTTGCCAATAAAATGGCCAGATAATGATTTTTTTGGAACTATTTGTGTTTTAGACAAGAAAGAGAATGCTTATAGCAGTGACTTTATAAAATTAATTTCAGAATTTAAACTTTCAATTGAAAAAGATTTAGAATTAATGTGTCAAAAGCAGGAACTTCTGTACTATGCTGAAATGGACAGCTTAACCTCAGTTTATAACCGCCGAAAAATAGAATCAATTATTTCGAATGAATACGCTCGGAGTAAAAGGAATAGCAATCCTTTTACTGTTGTACTTTTTGACCTTAATAATTTCAAAGAAATTAATGATACAAGAGGTCATAAAATAGGCGATGATATTTTGAAAACATTTGCTACGACAATGAATACACAAATCCGTTCAATCGATTCTTTTGGCAGATGGGGAGGGGATGAATTTATTCTTATCTGTCCAGATACAGACAAAAACGGAATTGAAAACTTACTCAATAAGTTAAAAATATTGGCGAAAGCTGATATGGATAAAATTACCTCAAATTCTGGTTTTTGTTTTGGTATCTCCGTTTTTTCGGTAAAAGATGGAGATTACTCAACTGTTATAAAAAGAGCCGATGACAGCTTATACCTATCCAAAAAGTGTGGTCGTAAGCTTTAAACAAATTTAAATTTTTTTATAATCTATTACCGACTACAAATGATATAAGGTGTCAAATTTCTTTTTCAGCTTTCAATAATGACTGACAGACCAATTAATCATCTTTTTCTAAATGTTCAAGCTCAATGATATTATCCTAATTCAGATTATCCAGGAGGGCCAAGATGCTCCAAGATACAAAAAATATATGCAACCAATTCCCCGGCAAAAAATTATTTTAACTAATGCAAGAATCCTTCACCCATATATAGATGAATAGGTGATTCGTTGATTCTATTGTGGTCAATCAAATATTATTGAAATTTTCTTTACAATTTGAAATTAAGTTGAACAGATTGGATTTTAGGAAATATGTTTGATTTATTCGTTCAATCTCTTAATCAAACTTGGAAACAATAATTCAAAGGAAAATAAATCCAGGTTGATGGGTTCCATTAAACATTTTTGCTTGTAAAAGGGGATCATGGACCCAGGCTGTGCTTTTTAAAAGCCGTTGGGTCTGATTTCCATTATGTTAACCATCATCAACATCTCGTTCCACTTTTTGGGGGGATGGGCAAAAACCCCCTATGGAAAATATTGACATACATTGAGAATATTTTTAATATCTACGAGTATGTAACCCTTTATATAAAGGAGTATAATATGCCCGAAAAAAAACAATCGCCTAATGCAGAACTGTACGCAAAATATGCCGAGATTCTGGAAAAGACCAAATGGGCCAGTGAGTTTTCCTGGAACAATGTCCGCAAAATCTGTCACTATATTGAGCCTGTCAGAGCCAAAAAAGGAGCAACAGTTTTTAAAGAGGGGGATCAAGCAAATAGTCTTGGTATCATTGTTAAAGGCTCCATTGATATTGTTAAACAAGAAAACCGCTTATCCACCTTGAAAAGCTCCCAGACCTTTGGAGAGATGTCCCTTATTGATGGAGAACCAAGGTCAGCCAGTGGAATTGCCGCAGAAGAGACCATTATTTTTTTCATGGGGGAGCAAGCTTTGATCAAGTTGTGCGAAGACAACCCCAAGTTGGGGGTTCAACTATTGTGGAAATTCTCCAAGCTTATCAGCCAGAGACTTCGGCGGACAAGCAGTATGCTGGTGGATTTTATGGGATAGGAATGATCTGACCTTTCTTCTAAAAAGTAGACACATTGTCATTCGTATGTATAATAAATAAAAAAATACAAAGAGGGTGAAAATGAGAAAACGAAATATCTCCTATACAAATTTAAAAATCATGTGTCTCACCACTTAAGCATTATTATCCTTAGCAAAAGCATTCCAAGGGGCCAAGATGCTCCAGGATACAAAAAATATATTTAACCAATTTCCCGGGGAAAAATTATTTAAAACGATGCAAGTATTCGAAACTTTCAATCTTTTAAAAAAGCAGATCTGGGTGTTTTAGGTTTT
>JAAEMD010000330.1 GCA_024225875.1 bacterium | reverse complement strand
TGAACTGTGTCGGGTTTATAAATATGCTTACAACAGTAATATCTGTTTTTTGCAGAGATTCTTTTATGAGTGATAGATGTCCCTGGTGAAGTGCTCCCATAGTTGGTACAAAGCCTGTCACCTTACCATCCTGTTTAAATCCTCTTGCTGCTCTTGTCAGGTCATTGATTTTTGATAATATAAGCACAGTTATTCCTTGTTCCTGTATGAAGCAATACTAAACTATTTATAGTTATAGAAAGTTATAATTTATAATGGGCCATATACCATAATATTAACGTTACAATAATTGATAACACTTTTACAGACCAGTTTTCAATAAAAATATGGTGAAAGAAACTTTTTATCTTATGATTTACATTTATCACAATATTTTATTTCTCCACTGTTTTTTTTCTTTTTTATCAGCAGGTAGGGGTTGTTACATTTAGAGCATTTTTCAGCAACAGGTTTATCCCATAAAGCAAATTTACATTTTGGGTAGTTTGAGCAACCATAAAAAACCTTTCCCTTTCGACTCTTCTTTTCTACGAGCGGATTAGTACATTCAGGACATTTAACATCCAGTTCAATAACAATTGATTTTATATTTTTACAATCAGGGAAATTGCTGCAGGCTAAAAACTCACCGTATCGGCCTGTTTTTATTATCATAGGGTTGCTACACTTTTCGCATACTTCGTCACTTGGTTTGTCAGTGTTTACTTTTTCCATTTCCTTGTCAGCTTTTACCAGCATATCTGAAAAAGGTTCATAAATTTCAGATATTAGACTTTGCCACTTATGTTTACCTTCCATAACTTCGTCCAGATGTGTTTCCATTTTTGCGGTAAACTGAGTTTCAATTATTTTATCAAAGAATTTATTCAGCTTATTGTTTACCAGCATACCGAGTTCGGAAGGAAAAAGTGTTCTTTTCTCTTTATTGATGTAGCCGCGGTCTTGAATAGTAGAAAGAGTCGGAGCATAAGTTGATGGACGTCCAATACCCTTTTCTTCCATCTCACGTATTAATGAGGCCTCTGAGTATCTTGGTGGTGGCTGAGTAAATTTCTGGTTAGATATTATATTAACTTTTTCCAGCGCCTGCCCCTTTTCTACTGTTGGCAGATGTCTTTCCTTTTCTTTTTTTTCCTGCTCGTCTTTTCCTTCGGAATACAGCTTTGTGAATCCGTCAAATTTAACAATATAACCTGTTGTTTTTAATAAATATATTTCTTCTTTTTTTTCAGGTACAGCTTTAATTAATATTTGCGTATTTTCAAGTTCAGCAGCCCTCATTTGTGATGCGATAAAACGATCCCATATCAGTTTATAAAGCTTGAATTGATCGTTTGTTATTTGAGAACTTACTTTTTCTGGTAGTAATTCAATATAAGTTGGTCTAATTGCTTCGTGTGCATCCTGGGCCATTTTTTTTTGTTTGAAAGTGTGTTGTTTTTCAGGGGTGTACATTTTTCCAAATTTACTTTCTATAAGCTGTTTTGCTGTTTTTTGAGCGTCATTAGATACTCTGAAAGAATCTGTACGCATATAAGTTATTAAACCTGTTGCTTCTCCATTTATTTCGACACCTTCATACAGCTGCTGAGCTATTAACATTGTTTTTTTTGTGCTCCAGAAAAATTTTCTTGAAGCATCCTGTTGTAATGTAGATGTTATAAATGGAGGGGCGGGAGTTTTTTTAACGTTGCTTTTTTTGATATTTAGTATTTGATAATCTGCTTTTTGAAGCCTGGTAACTATTTCTGTGGCCTGTTTTTCACTTTCTATTTCAAGTTTATTATTTTCATTATCAACGGCAAATAGTTTTGAATTTATGGATGATTTACTTCCAGAGATATTTAATTCAGCTTCTACTATCCAGTACTCTTTTGGTTCAAAGGCAGTAATTTCTTTTTCTCGTTCGCAAATTATTTTTACGGCTACGGACTGAACTCTTCCAGCGCTAAGCCCTTTTCTGATTTTTTTAGATATAATAGGGCTTAATTTATAACCAATTAACCTGTCAAGTACTCTTCTTGCCTGCTGGGCATCAACCAGCCGCATATTTATTTCACGCGGCTCTGTAATAGCTTTCTGTACGGCTTTTTTGGTGATCTCATAAAAAACTATACGTTTAACTTTAGTAGAGTCTATATCCAGAGACTCCTGTATGTGCCAGGCAATAGCTTCCCCTTCTCTGTCAGGGTCAGTTGCTATTAGTACACTATCGACTTTGTTTGATAATTTATTAAGTTCTTTTAATAATTTTGTTTTATCTTTGAGTATCTTATAAGTAGGCGCAAAGTTGTCTTTCAGATTTACACCCAGAGTATATGTAGGAAGATCACGTATATGTCCGTAGGATGCACATATATTAAAATCTTTTCCAAGATATTTCGAGATAGTTTTAGCTTTAGCTGGTGATTCCACTATAACAAGTTTCTTTTCCATAGCGCGGTTATTATGGTGCAGGATAAATGCAGTTGTCAATGGGCTTTTTTATATCAGGCATATCTTACTACCTATTATTTAAGTAGTACAGCACCTTCAAACCTGAGGATTAATCCTGAAATCCCCTCTGTTTTAGAGGCTGGAGGTATTTTTTTAATGTATTAGTATTTTAAGGTGAAATTTTTTTGGATGTTTATCGAAAATTAAACAGAAATCAATTTTCAATAAATCGGGAGTTTAATTATGAATATCTGTACCTGTTTTTGCTTAAGTAAAGGCAATAACAATAAAAAAAATGTAAAATATATAAAAGATAATCTGATCGATGATAATAACAATAAAGTCAATAATAAAAACAAGACAAAAGAAAATACAGGCCAGGTTGATAAAATCAAGCAGGAAGTACAAGTTCCAGTTAATACAGGTATGCAAATAAAATTTGTTAATTTTTTGGGTAAATTTAAAAAAGAAAAGGTATATCCTTATAAATACCTGGAAAGTTTAGAGGCTATTTCTTTTACTAGTGATCTTGAAAAAGAATGGTTTGGGTATACGATTTATGGAGAAGAGTTCGACATGCTTAATGCGGCCAAGACTAAAATCCATTATAATGGATATGATTTTATCCCGCAATCATTAGGGATAGAACAGGGGGGATTCAGCATTATGTTCCAGCTTTATAATGAAGTGCAGGATCAAACTTATGCTGTTAAGGCTATGAGATTAAATACAGTTCCTCACAGCAGGCTGAAAGAAAATAAATTCGTAAAAGAATTAGAAACAGGCAGGAAAATCAAAGAACACCAGGATGCAAATGTCAAAGGAAGTAATTATTGTGTCAGTATAGAAAAGTCACTAAAATTTCACAATGAAATTAACTTAAAGTTTTATACATTTTCAATGATGAAGAAGTACAAATCTAATTTATTTACATTCTTTGAGAAAATCAGGGATCTGGAAACGCAGGATTTTGTTAAATCAGAAACGTATGTAGAAAATAAAAATAACCTTAAGATAGATCTTCTATCTCAGCTGACAGGCGGGTTAAACTATATTCATAATACTCTTAACGCAGCACATTGCGATATGAAACTGGAAAATATTTTCCTTGATTATGCAGATGAAACTCAAGCTTGTTATGAAGATGGAACTCAAGAAATAATAAGCCAGAAATATGATATTAAAATTGGTGATTTTGGTAAATTAGAAATGAGTTCCAGCAGTAAAAATATATTTAATGATGCTTCTTCATATATTACTGATTTACACAATAAAAAATGTGAGAGTGCAGATAAATTTAGTAATATGTCTGCCTTTTCTGCTTTTAAGTACATAGAAAATTATTTAACGGCAGTAAAATCAAATCCAGATTTAAATAAGACAGAAGAACAGAAAAATTGTACTGAAATGTCACAGGTTCTTTATGATAATTATAAAGCGCTTTACAAAAATCAAAGCACAGAGAATCTCTTTAAAAGAGATATGTTTTCTCTTGGATTAGTAATAGCAGTAATGGATTTAGGATACCCGCTGATTTCTCAAGATGATTTTGTAAATATGGAATATAACGACAATGAATCTTTAGAAAGCTATAATCTCTGGCTTTGGTATAATTCTCTTACCGCACAGGAAACTTTAATAGGGAGCTGGCATGAAAATGGTAAAACAAATATTAGTGGTATTGAGCTTATTCAGGTAAATCTTCTGGATACAGTTGACGAATGTATACCTGACGCAGCTGAACTTTTAACAATATCGAAATCTCGACAACTGCTTACCTCAACACAATGCAAAGTTGCAGATGATATCATGCAGGATAAAAACAGTGATAGATATAGAGAGTACATAGTAAAAGAAGCCAGATCATTTCGTAGCAATATATTGAAAAAAACAGATAACCCACTGCTGGACGACTGAGATATCAAACTTAGTTTAACTTAAATCAGTTATTATCCACTTTAGGTGGGAGAGGATGTCAAATATTGAATAACAGTGAGGTTTTACCAAAAAATGTGCCTGCAATACAGGCTGTCATAAGGCAGGCGAGGGTAGCAGCTAATAAGGATTTTACACCTGCACTGGAAATAGTATTTATCCTTTCAGGTACAAGTGATGAAATTCCACCAGTGAAAACAGCCAGTGATGCCAGATGGGCAAACCCGCATAAAGCATAAGTTGTTACTACTATTGACCGGGTACTAAGCATTCCATTATCGATCATAACAGCCAGATCCTGATATGCTGCGACCTCTGTTACTATAAGCCGGCCACCTATCAGCTTAGCTACCTGATATGCTTCTGAAACAGGGATGCCTGTTATAAGGGCAAAAGGAAAGAAAATATACCCTGCTAAACCCTTTAGAGACCAGGAACCAGAGAATCCTGATAATGTGTTGAACTTTGTTCCCAGAAAAAAAAGTGTACTATCTACTAAAGATACTAATCCCAGGACGGCAATCAGTAATGCTGAAATTCCTGCTATCATCTTTAAACCTGTCTGGGATGCCTTGATTATTACTGCTATGATAGATTTTTCTTTTTTGAAACAGGGGTCTATACTTTTGTCAGCGGTAACTGGGTTTTCTGTCTCAGGTACCAGTATCTTTGACATAATCAAAGCGGCAGGTGCAGACAGTAATGATGCTGATATCAGATGCGCGCCAATGTTAGGGAATTGTTTGTTGAGAGCAAATACATATATAGCAAGTACATTTGATGACACTGTAGCCATGCCGGCTGTTAAGATTGTACAGAACTCTGAACGGGTGAATTTTTTTAAATAAGGTTTTACAGTTAGAGCAGACTCTACACCAACAAAAATATTACTTGCAGCTACAAAAGACTCTGCGCCTGATACCTTCATAAGCCTGGTAAAAAGAAAGGCGAAAACCTTTATAACTTTTTGCATAATATTGAAATAATAAAGTAAAGACAGACATGCCGAAAAAAAGATAATGGAAGGGAATGCTTGAAAAGCTAAAATAAAGCCATACGATCCTTTTTGACCCGGGCTCAAGGCTAATGGTCCGAAAAGAAACTCAGCCCCTTCATTTGCCGAGTCCAGCATAACAGTTATTAATTTATTTAAAAAAAGAAAAATAGTAGTTCCTGCTGGAAAAACAAAGATTATAAGAGCGAATATTAACTGTAAAGCTAATCCCCATTTTACCACTTTCCAGTTTATGCTTTTACGATCTTCTGATATCAACCATGCCAGGCCAGTAAAAATAAAAATACCGAAAAAACTTACAATATTATATATATCCATAATAGCTTCCTTACTGTTATTTTGTCAGGGCTGATATCAAATCCTTATGATCGGGAAATTTATTTAATAATAAATCATAATCTGCCAGATGGAAGTCTTTAAAATCAAATCCCGGTGCTACAGTACATCCTAAAAAAGAGAACTCTGTTTCAGAGTCCGGGTAAGCGCCGAACCAGCATCCTGCAGGTATTACATGCTGTAGTTTTTCTCTATTATTTATATCCTGCCCTAAAACAACTTTTTCAACACGTCCATTTTCAAAAAGCTGTATAATTGTAACTGATCCCCCAAGATAAAAGTGCCATATTTCATCAGATCCAAGTTTATGAAACTTTGATTTGCAACTGCTGGTAAGCAGAAAATAAATAGCTGTGGAATAGTTTCTGGGCCCAGTATAGCTGTTCTCATGGCAACTGAAGTTAAAGACCCCTGTAGAACGATATGTTTCCTTATAAAATCCCCCCTCCGGATGTGGTTTTAGATCATATAATTTTATAATATCCTCAGGGTTCATTTTATTAATGAATAGTAAATCCAATTTTTCCAAAATTACCATAATCAGCTGTATACTTACCACTATTCCCAGGGTTTACCTGGCCAAGAGCCCCGGTAATTAATATATGACCAGGCTTTATAACATAGCCCTGATCTATTATTTTATTTACTAACCATAACAGGGCCTTCCACTGATTTCCCATAGCATCTGATCCGATACCACTATTTATTTTTTTATTAGTAAAGGACAGGGTTATTCTGATTTTGTCAGGATCAAAAGTTCTAATATTTTTTTTCTCACCCGTAATGTATTGAGCGGATGCTGAATTTGCTGCGATAATATCGGTTTCTTTTACTTTTTGTAAATCAGTAAAGCCCAGATCCGGCAATTCAATGACTGGCATAACATATAATATTTTATCCTTGAGCTCATCTGTATTCTCAACTCTTTTATCTATAACTCTATCAATGATAAAACCAAGTTCTGTTTCAATCATAAGTTTCTTAAATTCATTATTATAAATATCTGTACCGCTGTATTTTCTGCCTTTTCTAAATAGTACGCCTGCTACCGGGATGTTAGTAGAGAATTTTTTTTGTGCTGCTTTTGAAGTTAACCCGGCTTTAAATCCTGTGACTGTGTTGTTTCTTAGTATTTTTTCAACATAATATTTTTGTATTGAATATGCTTTATCAATACTGATAGAAGGATATTTACTGCTTAGTACAGGTGTTTTACGGTTTTCTTTTCCTGCTTGAAATAATAGCTCTGCAAGCTGCTCTTCATTTTTTATACAGCCGGATATCAGGGTAATTGTTATTATCATTAAAATTAAATTTTTTATCAAATTCAAAATAGTACACCTCTCATTTTTATAGATAAATTTAAAAGTAATAATACAGACCAGTATGGTATTTTATAATAAATATTTGTGCTCAGGCAAATCATAATGTGAGATATCTTCTCTTAGTCATTCCCTGATTACTTTACCTTTTTTAAGCTGTTTATCCAAATCTCAGGTTACTTACTTTTTATTGTTTTTAACAATATCATAAGCCCCTTGACGGAATTCTGATGACAGGTTCAACAACAGCTCTACTTCCTGGCTGGTTAATAAATTTACTTTCTCATTTGCCTGATTCACCTTTTCAGTTGCCTGCTCTACTTTTTCTGTAGCCTGTTCTACTTTTTGCTCCATTACTCTTATTTTACTCTGTATTTCATCTACATAGTGATCTATATGTATGGTTATTGCTTCTCTTATTTTGATTTCATCATCGAATGTTATTTTAAGCTCATGATGATGTTGTTTAAGTTCAGTAAGTTCAGAATGTTGTTTTTTATATTGTTTTTCCTGATGTTCCAGTTTTTGTTTTTGTTTAGTTACTTGTTGTTGAAGGCTTTCATAAAGCTCTTTCTGTTCTTGAATAAACGCCTGTATATCCTCACTCATAAACGACCCCTTTACATGGACTTTTAAATATAAAAGTATCATATCATTATCCACTATTCTAGTTCTAAGTTATTA
>JAAEMD010000329.1 GCA_024225875.1 bacterium | reverse complement strand
TGACAATCGATTTTCCCTCTTGAAATTCGTATTATCAGAAGTCTATTACAGGTGGGTCAATTTTGGGTTATAATTTCTTGCTTTAATGGGTCAATTTTAGGTTATCAAAACTATACATTTTAAAACCGGGGATTTTATAACATTTTCACGCCGCCACTCACACCCATATTCATATATAGATTTCATTAATATTTAATAAAATATTAATCACTCATAATATACACATTGGCTCTGTCTTCATGAATCATTCAATTTTTTCGGTTAGATATGATCGTTGGCAATTAAATTGCCTGATCAAAAGCTAAATCTTGATTTGGTAAAACAAGATTTAGATTGTGCTTATAGCTAATATGCATATCCCCAAAACGCAATAAACAATTTGTTACGTAGCCACTAAAAGATTTGTCTTCGCTTAAAAAATGCATATGTGATCCACCCGCACCGCTATTTATTTCTTTTAAGAATTCTGGCAACCAAAAACCCATTAAAGTACCTTTAATATTAGTTATTTCGTGGGATTTTGCCATATCGCAAACAGAATCAGTTATACGTTTATAAGGTTTGAAATGCTTTACCGACTTAGTGATTCTTATATATTCAAATTCGCCTTCAATCCTAATTGCGTACATTATATCCTGCGAAGGAAGATTTGAGGTAATGATCTCATGTATGTCTGACAACTTTATACACGGTTTTAATGGAAAATATTTATTAGAAATAAAATTTGTTAGCAAACAAAAACTAACTGGTTCTGAATCATTAATATTTTCACTTAAATAAACGCTATTATCTAAAATATTTATTCCTGCTCCAAAACCAGCTGTTCCGCCAATACCAAAATTACCCCACTCCTTTAATTCTTCCACACTGATATTTGTTTCTAACACACCTTCTATAATTGCAGATGTAGTAGATATTTGAGTAAGTGTATCTGTATCAACTGCATTTAAATTTGTATATTTTACTGGCATTGCTCTATCCTCAATATTTTCAATAGATATTATATCTTTCGGTAAGAAACATATTCTAAAATAGCATCACAAATATCACTATTTCCAGATCTTCCCCCACATTATTGCCTTCCCCAATAAAGGTTGTCTGATCACCTCGGGTTTCAAGATACCGGTCCAGAAGATTTCAGGTTCTTCAATAATTTGCTTATATAATTCTTTGTACTCATCCATACTTTTTACCCAAGCACTTTTACGGTGCCCATCTGCTGTATCAAATCTGAATTTTCTCACAACCTTTCCTTTAAACATATACGGGGGCAGTACACCTGTACCAACCCAAATAATTTTTCATAAAAGCAATCACCGTCTATTCATTCATTGAAAGTAGCAATCATTGTGCCACAGCAAAAATCAAAACGTATCTCTTTGTTTTTATTCAGGTTATGGTATTTTTTATAAAAATAGGGGTTTTTTAGATTTTACAAGAAAAGTTGTAGTAAATTAAATATTGACCGAAAAATGCCCCGAAATTGGTAAAAG
>JAAEMD010000328.1 GCA_024225875.1 bacterium | reverse complement strand
CTTTTTATGATTTTTTAAAAACCCATTCAATGAAAGGGGGGCAGGATATGGAACCAAAAAAAAATATGTATAAAAACATTATTTTCGAAAATAACTTTGATATGGAAGATAAAAAACAAATAAATGCTTTAATAGAAAAATATCCCCGTGCTATTAACAACATAATATCAGATATTAAAGAACGGAAGATCAAAGAAAAGTGTGTTAATCTGCCAAACAATAACGGCCAGTTATGTTTCAAGCTTAAAATCAACAGGATTTCATTACATCATGTAAAAACTGAAAAACAAAAATTTCCGGAAATAATGAAACAGGTGTTTGATGAAATAGAATATGAAAACCGAAATAAACACAAAAGCCTTACGCAAAAAGGACTTGATACAAACATCTTAAATCAGGTTGATTTCTAGCTTGTTTCCTTGATTAACTCAAGTTTTATATACTATGCTTTAAAATGTGCAGACAAATATTTTTTTTACAATATTATATAATTCTTTAAAGATAGTTATATTCTTAGATAAAGAAAGTAAAATTCTGGAAATAAAAGTATTATTAAATAATAACCAAAGCAGTAAACCAGAGACTAAAAATACACTGGGTTTTCAGGATATCAATAGCCTTATAATTAAATGCTTACGCTCAGATACTCCAGAGAGTGTCTGGAGTTTTATAAATATCAGACATTTATCGGATTTCCAGTTAAAAGTGTATAAAGAACTTATAAAAATACCTTACGGCACCAGTTGCAGCTATAAGGATCTTGCTGTAAAAATAAAAAATCCCTCAGCAGCCAGAGCTGTAGGAAATGCGCTGTCAAAAAATCCCTTTCCAATAATTATCCCCTGCCATAGAGTTATTAGATCTAACGGCTGTACAGGTAGATTTTCTCAAGGTGATCAAATCAAAAAAAAGTTATTGAGTCAGGAAAAAAGCAGAGGCAGATCGTAATTATTACTCCACATTTCTTACTTATTATTGTATTCTTGTAAAATAATCTAAAGCAGGAGAGCTTCTAATGGCAGACCATTCATTTGATATAACATCTAAAATAGACGATCAAGAGATTGATAATGCAATTAATCAGGCAATAAAAGAAACAACTAACCGCTATGACCTGAAGGACTCTAACAGCAGCATTGAGTTCAACCGTTCAGAACATAAGATAAAAGCATCATCTTCAGATGACTTTAAACTTAAAGCTGTACTGGAAATCCTTAAGCAGAAGCTGATTAAACGTAACATATCAGCTAAAGCTCTTATTATCCATGACATACAAAAAGCTTCCGGTGATTCAGCAAGAGTTGATATAGATATTCAGCAGGGTATCCCTCAAGAAAAAGGAAAAGAAATAGTAAAAGATATTAAAGCATCAAAAATAAAAGTACAATGTCAAATACAGGGAACACAGGTTCGTATAACTGCGAAAAAAATAGATGATCTTCAGTCAGTGATAAAACTGATTAAAAGTAAAAGTTATGATATTCATATTCAATTTGACAATATGAGATAAGTTCATGAATATATCTTTTGAACATATATTCAGCCACTTTTTTTTATAGTAGCCTTCATTAATGAGAGTTGTCGTATAAGATACTATTTTCTTATTCAAAATTATCCCTGTCATCTCTCATTTTTTTTTCAATAAATTCAATTTTGTAAGAACTTCTTCTACCGTAAAGCCATTATCATATTCCAGTTGCAGACAGCCTTTCAGCAATTCCCCTGACTTATTTTCATATTGATCAGGTTTTAGTAATAACCCTGTAGCTATCATTAACTCTTTATGTCTTTCAATAAGTTTTTTACCTTCCGTAAAGGAATGGTCAACTTTTTCTCCATTGAAGTCATAAAAATAATTATAGCTGTTATGATGTTTTTGAAGTTTTTCAAAAAGAATATCTTTTACCACAACGCCAAAAGACCAGATATCAGCTTTAAATACTACTTTTATACGCTTTTCATAACTAAGATTACTATAGTCGGGAAAAAAATAAGTACCTGTAAATTTCTCTGGCACCAGAATATCATAATTAATACCTTTATCTGCTGATAAACCTGAGTTATGTGTATCTGTATTTAATGCAGTGTGGTCTTTCTTTTCAGCAGTTAATGATAACTTGTTGTATGTAACCGGATTTTTGCTTTTTATCTCAATACAAACACAAAATCTATTCATAATGACAACTCTCTTTTTATAATTAATACTGATTTTTATATCAATATTTTAATTTACTTTTTACTCATTTATAGCTGGTACGAATTGAAATGTCTGTTTAAATGTCTGAGTGCAGTGTACTTGCGTACTTTAACGAAGTCATTTGAAAACTTCAGTGTCGGACATTCTACTTTGGAACAGCTATATCACTTCTACATAAAGCACAAAATTTACTTCTCTTCTTATTAAATTATCGATAAAATTCGGCATAAATTTCAACAATATTACTCGGTTCATAAAGTAGTAGATAAATGCTATACTTAGTTTATGCAAAAAAAAGATGCAGGAAAATTAAGTAGAGATAGTCAAGAAGGATTAAGCAACCTTCTTTCTGTAAATTCCATTTCCAACAATAT
>JAAEMD010000327.1 GCA_024225875.1 bacterium | reverse complement strand
GCAATTGAACCGCTAACAGGAAAAAGGATAGTGAAAGTAACTCAGCGGAAGACAAAAAAAGATTACGCCTTATTTATGAAGGAATTGAGCGAAGCATATCTGGATTCGGAGAAACTTACAGTTGTTCAAGACAATCTTAATGCTCATAAGCTGAATTAGTTATGATTTGATCTGACAATAAAGGAAAAACACGTTACCCTAAATTCCACTAAAAAAAAGGAGTAACGTGTCAATGAATAATAGCGAAAAAATAATAAGAAATAAAGTTGGAGTACTAAATTTAGCAGAGGAATTGGGAAACATAACAAAAGCGTGTCGAATAATGGGATATTCAAGAGATACATTTTATCGATATAAAGAGTTAATAAATGAAGGTGGACTGGACAATTTGATAGATCGTACAAGAAGAAAGCCAAATCTTAAAAATAGAATAGAGCCTAAAATCGAGTCTAAAGTTAAAGAAATGGCAATAGATTATCCGGCATATGGTCCAGTAAGAGTAAGTAATGAGCTTCGAAAAGAAGGGATAACAGTATCACCCTCTGGAATAAGGTGTGTTTGGCTTAGAAACAACTTAAATAACTTCAAAAGTCGTCTAAAAGCCCTTGAAAAAAAAGTTGCCGAAGAAGGGTTGATATTAACCGATGCTCAAATAGCAGCTCTTGAAAAAAAGAAAGCAGAGGATACTATATTTGGAGAAATAGAGACTGAGCATCCTGGATATTTAGGATCGCAGGATACCTTTTATGTAGGGCATCTAAAAGGAGTGGGACGTATTTATCAGCAAACATTTGTAGATACATATTCTAAAATAGCATTTGCTAAATTATATACCTCAAAAACACCAATAACAGCAGCAGATCTATTAAATGACAAAGTATTGCCATTTTTTGATGAACACGAACAGCCACTTTTAAGAATACTTACTGATCGAGGTACAGAATATTGCGGTAATGTAGAATCTCATGCCTATGAATTATTTATTGCTGTAAATGATATTGATGTAGTAGTCAACACTTAATCTGACAGTTACCCTAAAAACCTATTTAAATAAAAACAACTAAATGCTCAAAAAAACACCTCCTAAAAACAGAAATCAAATTAAGCAGCCAATAACTTTT
>JAAEMD010000326.1 GCA_024225875.1 bacterium | reverse complement strand
ATCCTTGTTGCACTTTTCGGGGCGTTGGGTAACTAGTCCTTGGATGGGAGTTGTTCTGTTACGTATATGTTTATCATATCTGCAATTTTTAGAAGCTTATTTTTTTGTGATATATTCTAGTAGATAGTAATGTTAAAAAGTATAAACTGGATAACACCAGTTAGTATGTAGTATGAGAGCGTGTCTGAAAAATATTGTTGATGTTCTTGGTTTGATTATCATTATAACAGTCACAACGGTTAGTGTTCAAGAGCGAAGCCTGGCTTTCGGGAGATAAATCCCGGAATATTTTTCAGACACGCTTAGATCACAAATAATAATTAATTCTCTAACCGCACAGGATCATACTTTTCAGAAACGTTCTCAAAGCCAATTGTTTTCGTTGATGACAACCCCATATTTTGCTCTATATATTGTTTATAGTTATTTATGTCGTGGAAATCCAAAGCCCTTTCCTTCAACATTTCACCCACCTCCTGAACAAACTCCCATAAGGAGTTTGTATCCTTAACTTTAATCGCCGCTGATATTTCGGTAGGATACTCTACGTTCGGGTTAAGCGCAATACTTTTTAGACGTTTATCAGATATGGAAGAGGTAATACCAATTTTATCAAGTTTTTTCAAAATGTCTTCACCAAATACTATTACTAACGCTTGCAAAAAACATAAAAATGCTTGTTCAGCCTTTTTTGAACGAAGCCGATGTTTTTTTACTTCGTGTTCAAAATATAATATCGTTTCAGTCGCATAATTGAACCATTCGTTTTTAGTAAAATCCCTAAAAGGAATTGTTGGGACAACATCACCAGCATTAATAAACCGAAAGTATTTCGTAGGAAAACTGTCTTTTAAATAATCAGAAAATTTTTTATCCCCAACAAGTGGCTGACCATAAGTATAGAGGCCAACGTCATCGCAGGAGATACGATCTTGTTTTAGCAGGTTTGCTACACATAAAACCGCAACGGCACCACCAAGGCTATGTCCAGTAATCCATATATTCTGATTTTTATTCCTTAAATTAAGCAGTTCTTCATACAACTCTTTCCATACACTTTTCAAACATTTATAAAAACCAACTCCAACCTTTCCAGGTTCGAAAGGCTCAGTAACAGCAGATAGAAAATCAGCAACATAATCAGCATAGTCATGTGAGCCTCTAAAACAGATAAGGATATTGAAATCATTGGAAGCAATAAAGGAAAAGCCTTTTTTGTAGAATTCGCCAGTTTCTTTAGGATGAGCGTATTCAAAAAATTTTATAGTGCTAAATCCACTATCTTTGACTTGCTTTTCTACAACAGTCTTTTCATTATAAATAACTTCCGAAAAATAGGCAAAAGTATACGCATTTACAAGACTGAGATTATTATCTATGCCAATAATTTCACACAACCTTACTTTAATTGGAAATTGCGCCTCACCCGGTTCTTCATTTGATAGAACAATTGGAGATTCAATAAAAATATGTTCAGACGGCTTATTTATTTGATAATCAGAACATGTCCACGTACAAAATAAAAAAATATTTCCATCTTTTAAAGTAAGTTTAACCTGACAAATCACTACACCACTTTTCGATTCTTTTACAAACAGTGTAAATGATGGCGGGTTTCCCAAAAATTTGTAATTAGCTTCGATATACTGTTCTTCTGTGTCCTCAGGCAAAGTGCCGCCTTCTTTTTCGATTGTGCCAGTAATGGGTAAAAAATATGAGCCTTGAT
>JAAEMD010000325.1 GCA_024225875.1 bacterium | reverse complement strand
CTTTAAATTGTTCAGACCAAATATTTCCTATTTGCCCTGCTATTTTATTTTTAAATTCATTTTCTTTCACAACTCTTGTCACTTTCATTCTGTGACTTTGTTGCAAAACAGATATTTCAGAATCCAAACTTTCAAAAAAACCTTTGCGGAGTTCGTAAAACGATTCTATTATTTCAGGTGCAAGCCCGGCGTAATCTTTCCCTGTTAATTCTATAACTCTGACGTATTTTCCTCCTTTAGTTACGGTTGTTTTAAAATTTGGCCATAATGCTAAAATCGGACAAAAATCATCAAACAGGCTTAACTCTTTAGGGTATATACTCATGTCCTTTGAAGTCTCCTTTTGTAGTTTTAAGTTTGCGAAACCGGATTAGATAAACAGTAAAAAATTCCGGGTCATCTTTTGCTTTAAGAACGCCATAAATATAGGCTATTAACAAAAGTCCGAACATATAAACCAAATTTCCGAACAAAACAGATAAAAGAAAGCCTATACCGGCACAAAAAGTGAAAGCAAAAAGAGCGTAATCCCTCGGGATTTTGAATAATAAAGTCGGTTTCCAAGGAGTTGGATATATGTTTTTTTTTAAATCGATCTCTTTTTTAGTATTCATTTTTCAAAAAAACCTTTTTTAAAGATTCATTTTCCAAACAGCCACTCTACTAATACAGTAGCAAAACAAATGACCATGCTTCCCCCCATGATTCGTAGTGCCCATTCCATTCGTAGCTTATTGAACATGAGAGCTATTCCGGCAACAACTGTAACCAGGATACATAACGCTGTTGCAAGATCACCGCTAAGATATTTTGTTAAACCTTCAGTTCTTTCAGTCACACCGTCAAAAGGATCTGATGCACCAAAAATATTACCAACATTGCTTAAAAATAAAATTAAAACCAAAGAAAAATAATGAAATTTTTGTTTAATTGTATTCATACGATAAATCTCCTATATTTTGGTTGCTCTTATCCAAGCTGGTTGTTCAGCAATATAAGCAAGGGCAACAGTTAAAATTTCATTTTTACTATTGAACTCATCTAATTTTTGAAGAGTTTTTAAATAATTTTCTGCAAA
The DNA here is from genome assembly GCA_024225875.1 of bacterium. Taxonomy (GTDB): domain Bacteria; phylum Margulisbacteria; class Marinamargulisbacteria; order JAAEMD01; family JAAEMD01; genus JAAEMD01. The sequence continues at coordinate 4,234 of JAAEMD010000325.1, read as the reverse complement.
ATTAGAAAGATATATTCTTGTTCTAATTATTTTGTGTGTTTCAATTGAATTTGTAGAATTAAATAGAAGGGGCCTTTGCCCGTTTGATAATTCATAAAGTCCGACACCGATAGACTCGAAGAACTCTTGCTGATGCAGGTTGGCAGGAATACGAACAAAATGGGTTATAACGGAAATAGGCATAATACACCCCTTTTTTGATTGCTTGAATATAACAAGAATGGAAAAAGGGAATATTAGGTAGTTGCTGAATAAATGACTTTTGTGTTATATGAAAAAGAGTCAAATTACTACGTTCCCTTTACTGAGTAGTTTTTTGATTAGGGTTCTTTTATTCCTCACAAATAAAAGAACCCGTTTCATTTTGATTACAACATTTTTTTTAAATAGTCAATAAGAAAAAATCTATAAAATCCCACCTGCTACATTGTAGTAATTACTATGAAAATAACGTATCTTGTTTGCTTTCAATCCGGATAGGATATGATCTTTTGACTGTTTCCCAAAATGTATAAAGATTCATTATTTTTGATCCATCTTTGATTGTTTGCTTAGGTTTCATTTTCTTTTTTGTTCTGATCCAGGCTTCAAATTCACTATTTTCTTCTTCGTTCATAGCTAAAATAAACTGCATTTTTTGAATTTGTTCGGCATGAGCTTGTTTTTCTTTTTCTATAACTAATATCTCTTTTTTTCTTTGATCTTCTTTTTCTTGTTGCTCTTTTTTTTGTTGTTTTTTTAATAATCTTTGATGCTTTTCAAAATCTTGGCGTTTAATTGCAGACTGAATAGTTGCGCCCCAAGATTTCCTTGTAACCTTCTCATCTTGAGTTTTTGTTTGTTTCAAATAGAAGAAAAGAGCATCTTCGCCCTGGTCTTTTAAAATTTTTAAACAAATTTTTTCACAGTCATTTCGTTGATTTACGGGAATTAAATCTATGAATTTATCTAAATTTATAGAAAACTTCTTTTTTATGAGTCTAAATATATAAATATCGTCAGCATTTTCTTTTTTTTCAATCGAATATTGTTGTTTCTTATTAATTTTATTAACTTGCTTCAAAGCAGGAATTATTTTTTCATAAATCTTAGAGGGATATTTTTGTTGCAAAGTAAGCTTTTCAGCTAACTTTTTAATACCTATTTCCCACTTTAAACGCTTAAAAAAATTTTTACATAATAACTCATTAAGCCTAGCAGCTAACGGACTTGAAAATTTTTTATATTCATCAAAATCTATATATTTGCAAAAATTACTTTCTTTGATTGATTTTATAAATTCGTCTCCCATTCGTACAAAAAGCTTTTGTTTATTATCAATTTCAGTAATTCCCCAACTATCAATTGGCGAACAGTTAAACGTTCGATATTTTTTTAATTTTTTTTTGGCTTCACGATTTGGCTGCACATCCTCTGATGTTTTAACTACAAAAGAATCATCAAACCGAAAAGTTGTAGTGCTCCACATGTTTAAACTTGCTTCAACTTTTTTATAATATCTAGAATTACAACTAAAACCACACCCTTTAACAATTTTATAAAAACTTAAATTTATAATTTTTGTAGAAAAATTATTTTCTTGAACTTGTTTTAAAAGAAACATTAAAACAATCGCATCGAAAAACACAGGAATTCCCTGTATTGTTTCAACTGTAAAATTTTTTTGTTTATACATAAAAACTTGATAAGTTTTATGAGGCTCATCTTTTCTTGGTAAATGACACTCTTTAAATAATCCCTTACTCAATGCCCACATTGGATACTCCAAAAAATTCAAATCTTGTTTTAACCTTGAGTTATCTTGTTTTAATTTTGAGTCCATAAGCTACCTTTTGAGAAATGATTAAGAATATTATGATTTTTTAAAGTGACCTTATAACGGGCTTTTTGAATAGTCAAGAACATTTAAGTGATTTCAAAAAAACAAGATTATAGAATAGTTATAAAAATTTATAACATAATATTTCTCCAAATATAACTATTAGTCACTCAGGGAAGACTATTAGTCACTCAGGGAAGGATTATTAGTCACTCAGGGAAGGATTATTAGTCACTCAGGGAAGGATTATTAGTCACTCAGGGAAGGATTAAGTATTTATAAACTTTATTAAGCACCTCTAACCCTTTAACCACAAGGCTTTCAAACTTTGATGATGCTTACTTATAAATCTCTAAAGCTTTTTGATAGCTTTTGATAGCTTTTTGACAACAAAAGAACTTTTTGTTGATTTTTTCTAAAGAAATTTATTCTTATACTCAGAAATGCTTAAAAAAATAATTTTTTAAGCATTTAAACAATAAAACCCTAATAAAAACAAGGTTTTATTGTTTAAACAGCCTTCTCTCTGGTTTTTGTTGCTTATAATGGTCAACTATTAGTCACTCAGGGAAGTGTTAGCAGATAACCACCTAAAATTATTAAATATTTTTTACAAAAACCGTTCAACTTATAATGTCTAAAGAATTCATAGACATAAAGTCCTCGATTTTTTTCTTTACTTATACTTTTTTATGTGTAAGTTTGTATGAAAATGTATATCAATACATAAATATGATTAACTACACACAATTAAACATTATAACACATAGGAGGACTTGAAACATGAAAATAGCAGGGCTTTGGAGTCCGAAGGGTGGTGTTGGAAAAACAACCCTGGCGTTAAATATGGCGGGTAGTTTAATCTTTAATGATTCAACTTTGAATGTTTATATTTATGATGCCGATCCACAGGGTAGCACTATAAGTTTAATGGAACTTTCATCTTTTCCGTTTAAGTGTATTGCTGGTATTCCTAATAAACAAAACATTCCAGCAGATGCCGATTATATCATTGTTGATTATCCTCCGAAATTTGAGGCTATGCCAAAACCTCGTAGACTTGTTGTCTCATTTCAGCCATCTCTTATTGATACTTTAGCTGTCAGCCAAGGTGTTGATGCCTTAAACATAAATGAGGGAGAAAGAGATATCACATTGGTTCCGTATCGAGTCAAAAAAAAAGGAGTATTAACACGCCAAGCAATTGATTTTGTCAAAGAGTATGGACAAGAAAAGATTCCTGTTGTTTTAGATAGAGAAGTTTATAAGCAATCCTTTTCCGAAGGTAAAACTGTTTTTCAGGCAAAACAATTCGAAGGTAATTCAACATGGGCAGCAAGAGAAGAAATTCGTAATATAAACAATATTGTTTTTAATTTGAAAGAAAAGGAATAATCGTCCAATGCCAAAAAAAATACTTTTAAAAAAAACAGCGAAAAAAGGAACTCCAGAATCAGAACTGTTGGATGATTCTGAAATAGGAAATCCAGTTGTTCCTAATCCTCAAGCTCAAAGAGATATTGATTCTCAAAACGGGAAAACAAAAAAAGTTAAAACAAAATCGCAAATAAAATTGTCAGAATTTACAAGAGTTGAAAATCTGCCGTTGTTTTTTGTTGTTGGTTCTGGTCGTAGATCCAATGTTCGAAATTTAAATATCCCTATTCCAGAAGAGATTTTTCAAGTTATTAAAAAAAATAGCAACAATTCCTCGGCTACTTATATTGCTCTTATGCAGTACGCTTTAGATATATTAGCAAAAAAAGGAAAAGGTTTAAAAATAGAGAATATAAAAGAATAATCTTTTATATTTATATACAAACATAAGTATGCGTAAATATATGTAGTTGTGTGTATATAGATATAAGTATACATTAAGATGTATAACAGTGTATATACAAACATAAGTATGCGTAAATATATGTAGTTGTGTGTATATAGATATAAGTATACATTAAGATGTATAACAGTGTATATACAAACATAAGTATGCGTAAATACAAGTAATTATGTGTAAAAAAATAGCCCTGATTAACCTGCCAGTCAATCAGGGCTTACAAACCAAAAACCAAAAGCTGAGAGGAAATTGATTTATGTCATATTTTAACATTCTCTTTGAAAAAAAACAATGTACCTCTAACTGTATAAAACCAGAAGATACTTTTTCTATAAAGCATAATTTCTTAACAATTTATGTTTTCCCAGATTGCGAATCTGAATTTATTAAGTATGGGGCTGTTGTTACCTGTCTTGATGTTTCCAATAATGCTATTTTGATCAGTGCTAAAACTTTTTCTTACGATTCTCAAAGACAAGGTTATTGTCAAAACAATGCGAACTTTTTAATTAGACGGGAAACAACGGGGACGAAAGCGTACAGATCCCCACGACTTTTTAAAACGCTGGACAAGGCTT
>JAAEMD010000324.1 GCA_024225875.1 bacterium | reverse complement strand
GCTATGATTTATACTCTTTTACTTGCTTATATAAAGTTTCAAACCAAACTTTCTTTCTCTGTGCTCAAACTAGCTAGTATCATTAATGAAACTCTGTTTTTCAGAAAGCATTTAATTGATCTTCCTGGGTTATCTTCTTACTAATCACCTAATATCAGAGGCCATACGCAACTTTCTTTGCTCTGAATTTTTACCGGACACTAGTGACAGAATAATTTTATTTTTATTAATTATGCTATTTTAGCAGTAAATACATTTTTACCCAAAGCAACAAAATTCTCCAACAACTATTTAATTACATATCTAGCTTTAAACAATTCTTAATCTATAGCTAAAAACAAAATCTTCCAACAAAAACAAACAAATTATTAATTGATTTTGAAATTGGATAATCTGTTTTCTGCTATGAAAAACAGAATAGAAATTTTAACCAAAATCCGGCTTACAAAATTTAATTACAACAAGCTCAAACGCATTAATGAGCGAACAGGAAAGTCTATCAACTTTCTCATTAACATTTTTGTCTTAAATATAAGTGAAGATGAAGTCATAAAAAAACTTGAAGAGGGAGAGTTCTTTTAAATGGCTTCCTATAACATCCCCTTACAAGAACTATTAATTAAAATTAATGAGCGACTTAGCAGAAGCCCAGTAACTCAAGACCGGCATAGGAAATCTTTTCTTACTCTAGGAGTCTGTCGTTCTTAAGCAGAGATGATAAAATATAAGGAAGAAGAAATAAATCAGCGAGGTAAAAAATGACAAGATTTAAAACCGCCGATAGAAATACACCTTATTTGTTTCCACCAACGATAGAAGAGTGGAT
>JAAEMD010000323.1 GCA_024225875.1 bacterium | reverse complement strand
TTTTATCATCCTGCCGCTATCTAAGCTATACCTTCTTTTTTTCAGCTCTAACATCTAAATTTCGAAAAGCTCGTCCGGCTGGCTGGTCAGCTCATAATCATAAAATTCATAAACTCTGCTTACCTTATCATACCGAAAACGAACTTCTGACAGTATATAGCGGCCCGCTTTTTCCTGATACCTGTAGCGGGTTACTGTTTTTTTCTGGCCCTGATAAAGATGTTCGCTCTTTATTAACAGGTTTTCTGCTCTGGTAATATAAAAATTTACTGCCCCAGGCTTTTCCCTGACCTTTTTTGCATCGATCTTACTTTGATCCTGCTGCTCTTTAAGAGCTCCCTGGATAATGTATACTTCTGTTTCTCTTATCCGTTTCATCTTTTCGTTTCTGTGGTTGAACTTTATTTTTGCTGTCTTTTCGCTGCCATAACTCATACTAAAATCATAATCACGCCATAAACCAGCCACATCTAAACGAAAAAAAAGACCTTTATCAGAATAATCGGACTCCTGTCTTTCATCTTTTACCTGCCGATACATCTTTTTGGCTATATTATCTATTATCCTAATCTCATTGCCGGTGTCTACCCTTAAATAATCGCTTTTATGATAGATAACTCCTGTTTCATCAAGCTCTTCAACAGGTCGATGCATCTGGTGATTTATGCTCTTTAAACGATATTTAGCCTTAAAAGGCAGCATCTGACTGAAATGATCCTGGCTGGACTGCAGCAGAACCTGGATCTCCGGGCTTACCTGGTTAGCATAAAGTTCTGGCAAAAAGCACAGGTTGAAAAACAAAATACACAGGTAGATAAAGCTCTTAAAGTCTTGTTTCCTTCTCAATTTTCACCTCTTAAAATATTGTGCCGGTCAGCTCAATAATACAGCAGCCCGGCCAGGTTAAAAATATGATCACAGATATGAGCTGACAATATAAATATACATAACTCTTAATCAGGTATCTTCACCATGATTTTTAACAGCTGATTTATTCGGGTTTCACTTTCCTTTGAGATTAAGAGGGGTCTATCGTTAAAATTAAAAAATATCGTTACTCAAAGGCTTCTTAATTTATCATAAACTTCAATGAAGTATAGTTTTTACGGCTCTTAAATGTCAATATATATCCTCATAAGATATTTTTTATTTAACAATATAGCTGTTCAAAAATAAAATGTCCGACACTTAAGTTTAAATTGACAGTTCAATTTGTACCAGCTTAATGAGCCTTTATACAGGTATAAATGATTTTGATTTTACTGCTGTTTTTTTATGATTAAAAAAAAATGATAAATATCATATACTTATTTATGTGTTTGAAGATATATCAAGAAAAACTCTAAATAATATCAAGCCATATGTTCCTGGTAAGTCTATAGAACAGGTAGTTAAGGAACATGGTGTGACGGATGCTGTAAAAATGGCGTCCAACGAAAACCCTCTGGGCCCGGCAGTGAAGTTAGAAGAAATGCGGTCGGTATTTGATAAGATATATTATTATCCGCATTTCGATCAGGATACTCCAGTGATTCAGAAGTTAGCAACAAAATATGATGTTTCACCGGAAAGAATAATACTGGGTAATGGAAGTGATGAAATTTTTCAATTCCTGGTTATGTCTTTTTTAAATCCTGGTGAAGAAGTTATTTCTTCAGAGCATACCTATGCCGAATATCCAATGGTTACAGCGTTTATGAATGGTATTTATAAAGCAGTACCACTGAAGGATGGATACCGGCATGATTTGGATGGTATACTGGCAAGTGTAACTGATAAGACTAAGATCATATTTCTTGCCAGCCCGAATAACCCGACCGGAACAATAATAAATCATATCGAACTTGAGTCATTTCTTAAGAAATTGAGATCAAATGTTATTGTAGTAATGGATGAAGCATATGGAGAATATGTGCAGTCAAAAGACTTTCATAATACGGTTTTGCTGATCCAGAAGTTCCCTAATCTGGTGATGATGAGAACTTTTTCCAAGATATATGGTCTGGCCGGTATTAGGGTAGGTTATGCAGTTTCTTCCAGGGAAGTTATTTCTATTATGTATAAGGTTAAACAGCCTTTTAATGTACACAGTATGGGACTTAAAGCTGCAGAGCTGGCCCTTGATTATCAGTGGCATGTAGAAAAATCGATCAATATGGTTAATGAAGGTAAAAAATATCTTTATAGTGAGCTTGATAAAATGGATCTCTGCTATTTACATACAGAAGCTAATTTCATTTGTATTTTCCTGCCTGTAGCTGCCAGAGAGATCTATAAAGAAATGCTGGGCCAGGGAGTTATTATTCGTAACCTTGAGAGCTTTGGTTTAATAGATGCAATAAGGGTTACAATAGGTTTGAAGAAGCATAATGAACGCTTCATAGAAGCGCTTGCTAATAGTTTGAGACGAGTATGAGCATGGAAGGGAAAAAAACAAACCTGTACTTAGAGCATACTAAAGTAAATGCCAGAATGATTAATTTTAACGGATATATACTGCCTGTCTGGTTTTCATCTATTAAAGAAGAGCATATGGCAGTAAGAAATAGTGCCGGTATGTTTGATATCAGCCATATGGGCGTGTATAAAATTACCGGAAATGATGCATACGGCTTTCTACAGTATATAATATGTAATGATTTAGAAAAGACACTTGACAGCCGGATGATGTATGGGATGGTTCTAAATGAACAGGGTAATGTTCTTGATGATATCATGGTTGGAAAGCTGGGTGATGATTTTATACTGGTTATAAATGCTGGTAATAAGGAAAAGATATTAAACTGGATTGAAAAACACAGCATGGGTGATGATTATGGGGGTGTTCACATAGAGGATTTGACTATAGATCACAGCTTTATTGCTGTACAGGGACCTTTAGCAGTAGAAAAACTTTCCAGGGTGCTTGATACAGATTTATCAGTTAAAAAAAGATTTTCCATATTTTATGGCAGCAATAACAACAGGATTGTTTTTATGAGAACAGGTTATACCGGAGAAGATGGTTATGAATTAGTTATACCAGATAAACTGGCTTCTGATGTATGGAAGGAACTGATGGGCGCAGGTATTACTCCCTGCGGTTTAGGAGCTAGAGATACGTTACGAATAGAGGCTGGGCTGCCGCTTTATGGTCAGGAATTATCAGAAGAAATAAACCCTTTTATGACACGGTATTCATGGGTCTTAAAATTTCATAAGGAGTTTATAGGACGTAAAGCTTTGCTTGAAATAAAGAATAAAGGTACGGATTATAAGACTGCAGGTCTGGAAATGCAGGAGCGTATTATTGCCAGGTCTGGTTACAGGATCATAGAAGGCGGTCATATTACATCCGGTACTTTATTACCTGAAACAGGTAAATCTATTGCAATGGCGCTGGTTCATGCTGACTATGCTGAGGAAGGTACGGAATTAACAGTTATGGTAAGGGGGAAAAAGTATAAGGCAAAAGTTGTATCTGTCCCGTTCAAATAATACAAAACTAACTATTTTGTTTTTTTCATCACTAACCTGAGATCCCGTAATAAAAATCAAGTAAAAAAACAGGGCTGAGATACAAAAGCGTGATTAAAAGGCTTCTGATTATTTAAAACACCAATAGAAATAGCAGGTAATTTTTTCATTGCGGCGGTAATTGCTACTTTAGATGGCTTGCCTTTTTTATATATTGCAGAAAACTTCACTTATTTATAAATTATTATTTGATTGTTTAGTATAAATATGAATGTTTGAAATCTACAGTGTTTAAAAAATATATATAAATAGTTATAATTTTTGAACTATGAAAAAAGTAGCTGTTATTTCTGATACACATGGTAATTCTGAAGCTTTAAATAAGATGAAGGGAGTCCTTAGTCAGGAAAGTATTACTGATATCATCCATCTGGGTGATAACTATGTTGATGCGGATCTTTTTATAAATAATGGTATTAATGTATTAAGAGTTCCGGGTGTATGGAGTTCTTTTTATCAGCATCCATATATTGACAATAGAGTTTTAATAGAAATTGAAGGCTGGAAATTTTTTTTAAGTCATACAATAAGTTCTCATTATAATGATTTAGAGGATGATCTGAAGCCTGAAAAGATAATTACTGATCGTAAATGTGATATTTATCTTTATGGACATACTCATGTTCCGGAAATTAAAAAAGACAATGGTCTGGTTATGATAAATCCCGGCCATCTAAAAAAGTCAGATAACAGGGGATTCCCACATACATATGCTGTTTTATGTATAGAAAAAGATATAATTCAGGTAAAAATCCTGACACTTTTAGAAAACAGAGAATATCTAAAAGAAATAATTAGAAAGGGTTAGAAATATGAATGCACTTCTTTTGTTAGTACTTACTTCAGCTGGATATTTAGTTGCTTACTATACATATGGACGTTTTATTTCAAGAAAGATATTTAAAGTAGATCCTTCAAAAATCGTTCCTTCGATAGAGCTGGAGGACGGTCAGGAATATGTTCCGTCAAAAAGAGGGGTGGTCTTTGGTCATCACTTTACGTCTATAGCTGGAACTGGTCCTATTGTAGGACCGGCTGTTGGTGTTATATGGGGATGGGTGCCTGCCTTGCTGTGGGTTTTTTTTGGATCAATATTTATTGGCGCAGTTCATGATTTTGCGGCATTAAAAATATCATTGAGGAATAATGGCCGATCTATTTCAGATATATCGGCAAAATATATCAGTAAAAATGTAAGGACTGTTTTTTTTATTATTATATTTTTTTCTTTGATGGTGGTTATGGCTATATTTGGTTTGATAATAGCAGTTGTTTTTTCTCGTTTTCCTCAATCGGTATTTCCTGTCTGGATGCAGATTCCCATAGCAGTTGGAATGGGACATATAATTTATAAAAGAAAAGGAAATATAAGATATTTGACTTTATTATCAATATTACTAATGTATCTTACAGCTATAGCTGGAAGTTATATTCCTGTCAGTATTCCGGAAATTTTTGGTGTTCCTGTTACAGGCGTATGGGCGGTTATTCTTTTAATCTATGCTTTTTTTGCTTCTGTATTACCGGTTACAACTTTACTGCAGCCTAGAGATTATATAAATGCATGGCAGTTGTATTTGATACTGGGCGCTATAATTACAGGCATAATAGTAATTTCATTTAAGACAAATTTCTACATACAGGCGCCTGCTTTTAACCCTGACCCGGTGGGGGCTCCCTCTTTATGGCCTTTCCTCTTTATTATTGTTGCATGTGGTGCTGTTTCAGGGTTTCACAGTCTTGTTGGTTCTGGAACATCTGCAAAACAGCTGTGCAGTGAGGCTGATGCCCAGTTTGTTGGTTATGGTTCTATGCTGCTGGAATCTCTGCTGGCTACAGTTATGATTATTGCTGTTACTGCAGGCCTGGGAGTTGCTTATAAACTTGATAATGGAGAAGTTCTGACCGGTGTTGATGCCTGGTTTAGACACTACAGCTCCTGGAATGCAAGCTCAGGCATGGGTGATAAGCTGGATGCCGTTGTTACGGGATGTTCCAATATTTTATCTGCTACAGGTGTTCCGGAATCTTTTGCTGTCGTAATACTGGGTGTTTTTATAGCATCATTTGCTGGTACTACTCTAGATTCGTCTACAAGGATACAAAGGTATATAATTTCGGAGCTTTTTAGTAAGACCAGGTTCAGTTTTCTCGCTAATAAGTGGATAGCTACATCAATAGCTGTAATATCAGCTGCGATATTAGCTTTTTCGTCAGGTGCAGACGGTACAGGAGCTTTACTTTTATGGCCTCTTTTAGGATCAGTAAACCAGTTGCTGGCATCTATTGCTTTAATGGTAGCTACGGTATACTTAAGAGCAAAGGGCGGGTTTAAGTATCTGGTTACTCTTTTACCCTGTATCTTTATGATTATTATTACTTTCTGGGGGGCGCTGCTGAATCAGATACAGTTTGTTTATGATAACACTCTTATACTAAGTGCTGTTAATTTAATTGTTTTTATTTTTGCTGGATTTATAGCATTAGAAACAGTTTATATTTTAATAAAAACCAGGAGGAGGAAATCAGTAGGAGGAAATCAGTAGGCGGAAAGCAGGAGAAGGAAAGACTGATACACGATGATAATATTATCATATTAAAATAAGTTATATTGAAATTTTTATAAAAAGGAGCTTTTAATGTCAACGAAAGAAAAGAAAAAAGCAGAAATTCATGGAAATATAAATGTTAAAACAGAAAATATATTGCCTATTATCAAAAAATGGCTTTATTCAGAGCATGATATATTTTTAAGGGAACTAATATCTAACTCTTTTGATGCTATAAATAAACTCAAAAAAATCAGCGTAACTGATAAGCTGGACTGCTTACCTGATGAAGGTAAAATAAACATAACTATTGATGAAAAACAAAAAACAATAACTATAAGCGATAACGGTCTGGGAATGGACAGCGTTGAGATCCAGAAATATATTAATCAAATTGCTTTTTCTGGAGCTGAAGATTTTATTGCAAAATATAAGGATAAGGATGAACGCAGTCAGATTATAGGTCATTTTGGCCTGGGTTTTTATTCTTCATTTATGGTTTCTGATAAAGTAGAGATTAGAACAAAATCATATAAAAAAGGATCAAAAGCCATATACTGGGTTTGTGATGGGTCAACTGAGTTTTCTATCAGGGCGATAGAGAAAAAAGAGGTTGGTACTGATGTAGTTCTTTACATAAACGAAGATAACAAAGCATTTCTATCTGAAAGTAAAATTAAAGATCTGGTAAATAAGTATGCAAAGTTTCTCCCTGTTGAAATACAGGTAAAAGGTGAGAAGGTAAATGATCAAAATCCATTATGGGTAAAGCAGCCTCTGGAAGTTAAGGAAGAAGAATATAAAGAGTTTTATCAAAAATTATTTCCGTTTAGTCAGGAACCTCTTTTCTGGATTCACCTGAACGTAGATTACCCTTTTAACTTGAAGGGTATTTTATATTTTCCGAAATTAAGTCATGAACTTGATAGTCATGGTAAGGGGCAGGTAAAGCTTTTTTGCAGGCAGGTTTTTGTTTCTGAAAATCTTAAGGAAGTTATACCTGAGTTTTTAACTTTACTTCAAGGAGCTATTGATTGTCCTGATATTCCGCTTAATGTTTCCAGAAGTTATCTTCAAAATGATCCTTATGTCAAAAAAATATCAAAACATATAGTAAAAAAAGTTTCTGATAAATTAAATGAAATTTATAAAAAGGATAAAGTTCTTTTTGAGAAATACTGGGAAGATATTAACCCGTTTATTAAATATGGGATGATGCAGAATGATGATTTTTATGATAAGTCCAAAAATATACTTATTTTTAAATCTTCTAACGGGTACTCAACAACTATTTCGGAATATCTGGAAAGAAATAAAGATAAGATAGAAAATAAGGTTATATACTGTTCTAATAAAGAAGCTCAGGCGTCATACGTTAATCTCTCAAGGGAACAGGGTCTGGAAGTAATATTTCTAAACTCATTAATTGATGCTCATTTCATTCAGTTTCTGGAGTCAAAAGATTCTAATATTAAATATGAGTCAGTAGATTCTAATATATCAGATCACCTGGTTGATAAGGAGGCTGGGGAATCACAGGTTCTTGATGCAGAAGATAAGACATCAGATGACAGGATTATTGAGGTATTTAAAAAAAGCTTAAATAACGATAAATTAAAAATTCAAGCTCAACGTCTAAAAAATGAAAATGTTTCTGCAATAGTACTGGAATCTGAGCAGGCAAAAAGAATGAAGACAATGTCTGCTATGATGAAGGGCGCACTTACAGATATGTTTGATGATTTAACGTTAGTATTAAATACAAATAATAATATTATTAAATATATTTCCGGATTACAAAACCAGGAGAAAAAAGATAAGTTGTGTAAGCAGATTTACGATCTTGCGTTAATGTCTCAAAGACAGCTTTCCGGTGATGCGCTTCAGAACTTTATCAGTAGATCTAATGAACTAATGAAAGAGATGGTCAGTTAACTTATAGTTTCTGCAGGTAATTTAAGTATGTTACAGGCGCACTTAAATATAAGTTCATAATTTTTAATCTGGTTTTCATTAAAATGATTTATGTTGATGAGATATTTCATATATCTCATCAATGTTAAATTAAGTATAGCTGGTACAAATTGAAATGTCCGTTTAAATGACTGAGTGCTGTGTACTGGCCGTACATAAACGAAGTCATTTGAAAACGTCAGTGTCGGATGTTTTATTTTGGATCAGCTATATACTGAATTATTCATTCGTTTATTTTCTTAATTTATGACAGGAGGTATGACCTTTAATAACGGGTTATGGTATAATACATGCCTGGTAAAGAGTTTTTAGCATACTTCTGACAAAGAAGAATGCTCTACAAATTTGTGTTTGGGGAGTTTGATATGCAGAAGCAAGATAACAAAATTAAAATTTTCATCAATAACAGGGAAATATTAACTGAGCCCGGAAAGACTATTATTCAAGTAGCAGAAGAGTCCGGCTTTAAAATACCACGGTTGTGTTATGACAGCAGACTAAACAAACTTGAGGGCCAGTGTGGTCTTTGTGTTGTCGAGCTTGAAAATGATAAAAGGTATGTTCAATCATGTCTTACTAAAGTTCGTGAAGGAATGGACATAAAAACAAATACTGAGGGGATAGAATCATATAGACGCTTAAGATTAGAGCATTTATTGAGTCAGCATAATGCCGATTGTATTGCACCTTGTGTTGAAACCTGTCCGGCAGGTATTGGAATACAGACATACCTGAGACAGGTTGCGAATGGTAATTTCAGGGGTGCTTTAAGAGTAATAAAAGATAAAAACCCATTTCCTATAACTTGTGGTAGAGTGTGTCCTCATCCTTGTGAAGCAGCCTGTCGTAGAAACCTTATAGATACTCCAGTTGCAATTAATTATGTGAAGAGGTTTGTTTCGGATATAGATATTAACAGTGAAGATCCTTATATGCCTGAGAAGAAAGCGGCTACTGGAAAAAGAATAGCTGTTATTGGTGCTGGTCCATCCGGACTGTCAGCTGCTTATTTTAGTGCTGTCCATGGTCACGATGTAACGGTTTTCGAGCGTCAAACAGAGCCTGGAGGTATGTTAAGATATGGTATTCCGGACTATAGACTGCCTAATGAAACCTTAGATAAAGAAATAGAACAAATAAAGAGACTAGGCGTTAAAATTCAGACTGGTAAAAAACTTGGTATGCATATAACCCTGGAAGACATGCACAATGATTTTGATGCTACATTTCTGGCTATTGGATCCTGTCAGGCAAATACTTTAAAAATTGATGGCGATAGATCAAGAGGTGTCTGGTTAGGCATTAGTTTTCTGGAACGTATAACAAAGGGAGTTAATATTGAGCTTGGTGATAATGTAATTGTTATTGGTGGTGGAAATACAGCTATTGATTGTGCCAGAACTGCTCTAAGAAGAGAAGGTGTGAAAAAAGTTCATTTAATTTATAGAAGAACCCAGGATGAAATGCCGGCAGAAGACTATGAGATAGAAGAAGCAATAGAAGAAGGTATTGAGATGAGCTTCCTGATGACACCTGTCAGAATAGAATTTGATCTTGAAACAAAAAAAATCAAGCAGGTTTATTTTATGAAAATGGAGCTGGGACCTGCAGATAGATCAGGTAGAAGAAGGCCTGTTCCCATTGAAGGTGAACCTGAAGTTTGTCTGGAAGCAACAGCCGTAATAGGTGCAATAGGTCAGAGTACGGACACCTCATTTTTGTGGGATGATTTACCTGTAAAATTAAATAAATGGGGCGATATTGAAATAAATGGGAAAACTATGGAGACATCTGTTCATAAAGTTTTTTCTGGAGGAGACTGTGTAACTGGCCCGGCAACTGTAATTCAGGCTGTTGCAGCAGGTAAACAAGCTGCAGATTGTATGAATGATTTTGTACTGACCGGCTATGTTAAAGAAAAGATTAAAGATTACTCTTGTAGCAGAGGGACACTGGAAGATTTACCAAGACATGAATTTATAAAGATGCCCAAAATAGCTCGTGCAAAAATGAAAGTTAAATCTGTTAAAACAAGGGTAAAAAGTTTTGTAGAAATTGAAAATGGTATATCAGAAGAGCAGGCTATAAAAGAGTCTTCCAGGTGTTTGAGATGTGGATGTGCAGAAAGAAATGTTTGTACATTAAGGAAAGAGGCAAGTAATCATGATATAGAATATAAACGGCCAATTATGGATATTGATCATCTAACTGTGATAAAAGATCACCCTTTTATTGATCGTGATCATAATAAATGTATTTCGTGCGGATTATGTGTTTCAGTTTGTGAAGATTTAGTTGGAGTTGGAGTTTTGGGTGCAAGTTATCATAATGGTCATTTGAGAATAGGGACAAAAACAGGGGCTCCTCTTGAAGAGACTCAATGTGTTAGTTGCGGTCACTGTGTTAATGCCTGTCCGTGCGGTGCTCTTGATTATAAGAGAGAAAGTGATAAAGTCTTTCAGGCCTTAAATGATCCAAATAAAATTGTTGTTGGGTTTGTTGCTCCAGCTGTAAGGACTGTTGTAGCCCATCATTTCAGCAAAGGCTATGATGAGGTTATGCCGTTTATTGCAGGGGTGCTGAAGTCAAAAAAACTGGGCTTTGATAAGGTTTTTGATGTTAGCTTTACAGCAGATTTAACTATTGTAGAAGAAGCGACAGAATTTGTATCAAGGATAGAAAAAGGAGAGTATTTGCCTCAATTTTCGTCCTGTTGCCCGGGTTGGGTTAATTTTGTTGAAAAAAAATATCCGGAATTGATTCCATATCTTTCTACCTGTAAGTCTCCCCAGCAGATGTTTGGATCAACTGTTAAAAATCATTATATAAAATGGGCTGGATTAGAGGATAGAAAGAAAGATCTGTTTGTTGTTTCTATTATGCCGTGTATTGCTAAGAAAGATGAAGCTGCAAGGGAAAGTTTTAGTGTGGATGGTATTCGAGATGTTGATGCAGTTTTAACAACATCTGAGTTATTTGAAATGATGCGTAGAACTAAAGTAAATCCAGAGGCAATTGAGTCTCAACCTCTTGACAAACCTTATAGCACGGTAAGTGGAGCTGGTGTTATTTTTGGTGTTTCCGGTGGAGTAGCAGAAGCTGCATTGAGAATGGCTGCTGAAAAGTTATCCGGAAAACCGTTAGAAAATTTAGATTTTAATGAAATTAGAGGTTTGGAAGGTGTTAAAGAAGCAGAGTATGAGATATCTGGAAAAAATGTTCGTATAGCTGTTGTTAGTGGTTTGAAAAACGCAGAACCTTTAATTGAGCAGGTTCTTTCTTGTAAATCTAGATCGTATGATTTAATTGAGGTTATGACTTGTCCAGGTGGGTGTATAGACGGGGCAGGGCATCCAACTCCTCAATACTCCAGAGAACTTACTGATAGAAAAGATATTCTTACAAGGATAGATAAGAATCAAGATGTAAGAAAATCTCAAGACAATCCTGATATATTAAACCTTTATAGAGATTTTTACGGTGAACCTAACTCTGAATTAGCACATAAGTTGTTGCATACTCATTACAAAAACAGGAGAAGGGACGATACTAATGTTCTCAGAAAAATAAATGAGAGTAGTATTGATAATATAGCACCTGTTACAATAAAAGTGTGTGTAGATAAGCATTGTTTTAAAAAGGGTTCTCATAGTTTGATGGATAAACTTGATAAGAAAATTAAAGAACTGAAACTGGAAGAAAGAGTTAAAATAAAACCCAGGCTTTGTAAGGGACATTGTGAAGATAAAGAGTTTTTTGTATCTATAGATAATAAAAGAGTTTCTTTAGATAAATTTAATGATATGGAAAGCTTTTTAACTGGTATAGTATCAAGTAAAAAATAATAAAATACTTGAAAATTTATTTTTCAAACATAAAAATCCGAGCGCTTAACTCGGATTTTTATGTTATAACGTATAGATATTTATAGACATAGGCTGTTTTATCTTTCTGTACCAGCTACTGTATAAATTCTTTTTATTGATTACAGATTATCTCTTACCATATCTCCGATTTCAGTTGTACTGAACCCCATTTGAGCAGCAGCCATTGATTTCATTTTCTTGAATACTTCAGTCATAGATTTGTCAATACTTGCAGCAGCATCAGTTTCACCTATATGGTTTAACATCATCTGGGCAGCACCAATTGCAGCCATAGGATTTATCTGGTTTTTACCAGTAAAAGCAGGAGCTGTACCACCAATTGGCTCAAACATTCCAACGCCTTCAGGGTTTATATTGCCTCCAGGCGCTACTCCCATTCCCCCCTGTGTAACAGCAGCAAGGTCTGTAATTATATCGCCAAACATATTTCCTGTTACAACGACATCGAATTTTTCAGGGCACTCAATCATATAAATACACATTGCATCTACGTGTACATAGTCAGGTTTAATTTCAGGATATTCTCTGGCAACCTCATGCAGTGTTCTTTCCCAAAGATCAAATACATATGTTAGTACATTTGTTTTACCACAAAGAGTTAATTTACCTTTATAGCCCTTATCTAACTCATCTTTAGTTAAACCTCTCCATGGTTTTGTCAGGTTTCTTTTTCTGGCGTACTCAAAAGCAAAACGGATACATCTTTCTACCTGATGTCTGCTATATATCATAGATTGAGCGGCTACCTCATCAGGAGTGTTTTTCATAGATATTCCACCGAATCCGGAATAAAGACCTCCTGTGTTCTCACGTACGACTACATAGTCAATATCTTCCGGTTTTTTATTTTTGACAGGAGTCTCAACATTCTCATACAGTTTAACTGGTCTTAAGTTAATGTACTGGTCAAGTCCAAAACGAAGTTTAAGCAGGATTCCTCTTTCCAGGATACCTGGCTTAATATCTGTATGACCAATGGCTCCTAAAAGAATGGCATCGTATTTTTTTAGCCCCTCCATTTCTTCATCAGATAAGGTTTTTCCTTCTTTCAGGTACCTGTCCCCATTATATTCAAATTCTGTAAACTTGAATTCAAGTCCAAATTTACCTTCTGTGGCTTTCAGGACCTTTACAGCTTCAGCAATAACCTCCGGTCCTGTTCCATCTCCTCCTATAATTGCAATTTTATACATTATTGATTCACTCCTTATTAGACTAGTTTTGATTTACCTGGAAGATCCAAATGACAGCATTTTATTAATTGCGGCTAAATATGCTTTAGCTGATGCAACAAGAACATCCATTGAAGAGCCTCTGCCAATGAACAGTTTATCTTCATCTCTAATTCTCACTGTTACCTCACCAAGTGCATCTGTACCGCCTGTAACTGAATGGATAGAAAAATCAACAAGGTCTATTTCTTGACCAACTAATTTATCGATTGTTTTATATATGGCATCAACAGGTCCAGCCCCCATTTCAGCAGCTTCTATTAACTTTTCTTCACTAATAAGCTGAACACAGGCTGTAGGGCGAGTTGTATTACCGGCAACAATCTGGACATACTCCAAAGAATAAATTTCAGGAGCATGATAGACCTCATCGGCAATAATGGATTCTATATCTCTGTCTGAAACCTCTTTCTTTTTATCAGCCAGCTGCTTGAATCTTTTAAATGCCTTATTAAGCTCTTCAACTGTAAGATCAAAGCCCAGTTCTTTTACTTTATCTGAGAAGGCATGTCTGCCAGAATGCTTGCCTATTACCATATTATTTTGGCTAAGACCAACAGCTTCAGGGTCTATAATTTCATATGTCTGCTTTTGCTTTAAGATACCGTCCTGGTGAATTCCAGATTCATGAGCAAAGGCATTAGCCCCAACTATAGATTTATTAGGCTGTACAAAAGAGCCTGTGATATTTGATACTAACCTGGATGTACGCATGATTTCTCTGGTATTTATTTTTGTTTTTGAATTTAAAAAATCCTTTCTGGTTTCTATGGCCATTACTACTTCTTCCAGGGCAGTGTTTCCAGCTCGTTCGCCTATTCCATTTACAGTACATTCGATTTGAGTTGCCCCATTATAGATGCCGGCAAGTGAGTTGGCTGTGCCCAGTCCAAGATCATTATGACAATGAACGGCAAGGTCTACAGTATCTATGCCTGAAACTTTTTCTTTAAGATATTTAATCAGGTTTCCATATTCCATGGTAGTCATATAGCCTACCGTGTCGGGAATATTAAGTGTTGTTGCTCCGGCCTTTATTACTTCGCTAAGTATTTTTACAAGAAAATCCCAGTTACTTCTACCAGCATCTTCTGCGGAGAACTGGATATCTTGAACAAAACTTTTAGCATATTTAACAGACTCTACAGCCATCTGAATAACTTTATCCGGAGTTGTTCGAAGTTTATGTTCTATATGGATATCAGAAGTAGCTATAAATGTGTGGATACGCTTGTTTTCAGCTTGTTCCAGGGAAGCAGCCGCAGCGTCGATGTCCTCTTTTCTGGCACGGGCAAGACTGCAGATGACAGGTGTTTTAATGTGCCTTGCTATTGTATCGATTGAATCAAAGTCGCCTCTGGAACTTATAGCAAACCCTGCTTCAATAATATCAACACCGAGATTCTCTAACTGATAAGCTACTTCAAGTTTTTCTTCTTTGTTCATAGAGCAGCCTGGCGACTGTTCTCCGTCTCTTAGTGTAGTATCGAATATTTTTATGGATTTTATCATTTTATAGCTCCTTTCCGGTTAAATTATATATATTCTATATTA
>JAAEMD010000322.1 GCA_024225875.1 bacterium | reverse complement strand
TAAAGAGGCATTAAAACACCGGAAAGAATAAAAAATAAAATGCCCTGGAGGGATGGCAATCTCACCAGGGCGATAAAATCACCCCCTAAAAGCTGCAAAAGAAGATGATTTCATAAAAATTATCATTGAAACCAAAGAAAAACAACTATCTGAAAGGATTTTAATTTGCCTCTTAAAAATATTTAGAATAAACTTAACATAGAGTTTTTCAAAAAAAAGACCATTTCATTTAACTTAAAGGAAATAAAATTATGGCTGATTATTATGTTAACAAAAATAAAGACAACAAGGGGGATCATGAAGTACACGCAACAGAATGTCACAGAATGCCATACCCACAAAATCGAAGCTATTTAGGTGATTTCCCCAACTGTCGCCCGGCTGTTAAAGAAGCAAAAAAACAGCATTCAACCGCCAACGGCTGTAAACATTGTTCCAAAGAGTGCCATACTTCTTAAGATCGAAAAGTCCAACAAGATGTTGGTGATGACCATAGGAGTAGGAACACACCTCGCTCTGCTTCGCTTGCGAAAAAAAAACTACATTCTCGATTGTGGGCCACGACTGTATTTTTTCCGGCTTTGCCGTTCTTCTCTATTTTTCTGTATGGCTTTTTGTACAGTTGTTTCAGCGTATTTCTCCCAAGTTTTATGCTGTGTTTCAATTGCAGGAGAGCATTTAATAAGTGCTTGTTTGGTAGCCTCTTCGCCGTAAGAGTTTATGATTTTTTTACAAACTCTAAAATCAATCTTTGAATCATCCAAGGGCCAGCCTTTAGCTTTCACCCATTTTTCCAATTTTTTTCTTTCTTGAAGAAAACGAAATTGAGCTTGTGTTAAATCCGCATCCAGTCCACGGGGTTCATATTTTCGTTTCAAATCTATATTTTCAATACGCTCTTTGCGCTGCTGAGTGCTTACTTTTATTTTTTCCAGGGCCAAGGTCTTAAGTTTTTCCTGTAAGGCCCTTCGACAGTAAGCTAAACTCTTATCCATTTTTGAACATAGTTCTCCTGAATCCTGATG
>JAAEMD010000321.1 GCA_024225875.1 bacterium | reverse complement strand
GCAAATCAAAAATCTGAAATCAAAAATTCACACGGTCTTCATTAATGGGATAATGGAAGAGGCCGATTAATATATATAACTTTTTAAGGAGGTAGAACAGAATATGGAAGCACAAGCTCTACAATTTTTCATTGCCAGCGTAACTGCTGCCGGTTTCGGAATTGCTATCGCAGCTTTTGGTTGCGGTATTGCACAGGGTATTGGTCTCAAATCTGCTGTTGAAGGTATTGCAAGAAACCCTGAGTCTTCTGGTAAGGTTACTGTTACCATGCTGATCGGTCTGGCTATGATTGAATCTCTGTGTATTTATGCACTGGTAGTCGCGCTGATACTTATATATGCGCATCCGCAGGCAACTGCTATTGCAGAACTGTTTGCTAAAGCTGTTCATTAATAAGCAGATAGTTCCATAATTTAGAAAAATCCAGGGCTGTCCCTTTTTAAAAGGTTCAGCCCTGTTTTTTTTGGGATATAGACTTTTTAACTTTTTAACTTTTTATTTTAACCACAGAGAACACAGAGGAGGCACAGAGAACACAAAGTTAAATTCTTCTGTTCAGACTTCCAAACG
>JAAEMD010000320.1 GCA_024225875.1 bacterium | reverse complement strand
GATAATTTTATAAGCATCTTCAAGCTTCATTCCTTTTACCATCTCTGATAAAACCGACATACTGGCAATAGCACTGGCACAGCCATAGGTTTTCCATTTACAGTCCGTTATAAGCTGATCGTCCTTATTAACTTTAATAAGCACCAGCATTTCATCTCCACACTTGATATTACCTTCAAGTCCCTTACCATCATAATCATCCGGATTTTCGTCTTTTAAGACATTTTTGGGATTAATAAAGTGATCTTTTACTTCATCAGAATATACCCAGTCGTTTTGCATTTTTAACTCCTCGATTATTTATTATATGAAGTAGACATACCTCTTATTTTTTCGATTATTAATGTCAGTTTTTCTACTACATACTCTACTTCTTCCAGTGTATTATCTCTACCAAGACTAATACGTAAAGATCCATGAGCTGCTTCAATCGGCACTCCTGTAGCCAGTAGTACATGTGAAGGATCAAGAGATCCTGATGCACAGGCAGAGCCAGTAGAAACAGCTATTCCTTCAAAGTCCATATAAAGCAATATAGCTTCTCCTTCAGCTCCATAAAAAGACACACTCAGCGTTCCTGGCAAACAGTCCTTATCATCGCCATTAAACTCAATATCAGGAATATTATCACTTATACCCTTTTTCATTATTTTTTTCAGATTCAAAAGCTTCTTTTCTTCTACAGCCATTTCAAGCTGCCTCATTTCTATTGCCTTGCCAAGCCCAATTATACCAAGCACATTTTCAGTGCCTGCACGCCGTCCTTTTTCCTGATGACCTCCTCTAATAAGAGGACAAAAAGTTACACCCTTTTTCACATATAAAGCACCGATCCCCTTAGGTCCGTATATCTTATGGCCTGAGATTGTTAAAAAATCAACATTCAGTTTTTTTACATCAACAGGAATTTTCCCAACAGCCTGCACCGCATCTGTATGAAAAAGAGCCCCTTTGCTATGTGCAATTTCTGCCAGAGACCTTATATCCTGAATCGTACCAATTTCATTATTAGCCATCATCACGGAGACCAGCTTTGTTTTACTTGTCAGCATTTCTTTTAATTTCTCTATATCCACCCTGCCCTGTCTGTTTACATCCAGGTAATTAACTTTAACACCACTGTCTTTTATACACTTTGCAGTTTCAAGTATACAGGGATGCTCTATCCTGGATACAACAATCTCATTTCTATCTTTACTGCATGATTTTTTATGAAAACAGGAGGGACAGACACACCTGGATATAACAGTATTATTTGCTTCCGAACCACTTCCAACAAAAATAATCTCTTCAGCTTCTGCACCAATAAACTCAGCAACTTTCCTTCTTACATCCTCAATAAGTGCTCTTGAGTTTCTTCCTGAATAATGAAGGCTGGACGGATTACCATAAATGTCCATTGATTCACACAAAACGGCCTTAACCTCTGGATGCAGAGGAGTTGTAGCATTATAGTCCATATATATTTTATTTTGATTCATATTCTTATAAAGCTCCATTTATTATAGCTGGTACAAATTGAACTGTCCGTTTAAATGTCTGAGTGCTGTGTACTGGCCGTACATTAACGAAGTCATTTGAAAACGTCAGTGTCGGACATTTTATTTTGGATCAGCTATATAAGTAAACTAAAAATTATAAGGATCATTATATCTTTATCTTTAAATGGGTCAAGTCATAATCTATTTATAATTAATATTTTTTCTAAACTGGCCCACAATAGTGTTGATGAGCAATGAGGCTGAAACAGGGCAAAAAAATAAGAAATATGCATATAATATGACGTTTATGTGCCAAGTATTTATCAACACTATTGTGGGCCAGTTTGTATTTTTTCCAGTTATACTGAATTTTCAGCTACATCAAAGAAGCTATCTGACCGGCAATATACCTTCTATCAAATATCTTCGGGGCTTTGTAAGCCCTGAACCTGCCTGCTCTTACTGCTCTGACAAAGTCAACTGCTTTATCCAGTTGATTGATATCTACAGCGTGACCCAGGTCATGCTTTTTTATAATTTCTGCAGCCTCTCCTCCTGGATAAGTGAAGGCCAGAACTGGTTTTTGTGTTCCGACATATTCCATTAATTTACCTGCAACATTACCGCTTAACAATTTATCCTGCCCCTGCATCAATAAAAGTATATCCGCTCTCTGGTATATATTGAGCAGCTCTGACTTAGGCACATTTCGATAGTTCTTAATATTCATATGCTTATACTTACTCAAATACCTGTCATCAGTAAAACCATAAAAGTGTATCTCATAATCAATACTGGCAGCAGCTAATATTTTCTCCAGATACGGCAGCCCCCAGCTACGCTGTCTTAACATTGTTCCTGCATGTAAAAATATTAGTTTATTTTTATTTTCTCTGCTAAAAGACTTAAATTCTTTAAACTCCTCCGGATCATAACCATTATAAATCAAATGAAACTTCTTATTGTACCTTTCCTCAAATCTACTGGCATAAGTACTGGTAACCGCTATTCTGACATCGGCATTATCAATAACTTTTTTTTCAAGATAACTATGTATTAAGTTTAGACCCGGCACCTTTTTTCTATACGAAAATTCAACCCATGGATCTCGAAAATCTACTATCCATTTTATATCCGGCTTTCTTTTCTTAACGTATAGACCGACTAAATGGTTACTATGCGGCCCCCCGGTAGTGAAAATAACATCATACTCATCGCCCTTTAAAACTGCTTTTCTGCATTTTAGTGCAAAAAATATCTGGACTTCCGGAACAAAAAAGAGACGAAAAAAACACGCTGCTTTATGAATAAATTTATTTTTATATGGTCCCTTAAGTATATTTAAATGCTTTATATAAAATACCTTTTTAACATTTAATACATCTTCAAAAATACTATAGTCTTCTTTTTTCTGAAAAACTGAGGTATAGACCGTTACCTCATACCTTTCTTTATCTAAATATTTTATTAGCTTTGAAATTCGTTGTACTGCCGGACCGCTTGACGGAGGATAAAAATAAGTAATTATCGCTACTTTCTTTTTAGCCACAGTAAAACCTTTTTCTTTTAACTGCAAAATCCATATACACCTGTAATACCATCAACATATTTTGAGCTTCTGGTCATTCTAAAAGGAAAGTACGCTGATATTTCATCAGCCTGTTCATCATGAGAAACATCATATTTTAACTCTAAGACTATTGTGTTCTTATCAGAAAAATTATAAATAAAATTATTATAAACACCGTTGACCGGGTAGTACAACAAGTCAGTATCAACCGTTATGCGATACTTTTTATCTGAGGAAAGGTAGTATTTACGGCTATAACGATTTAAAAGAACAGGGTTAACACATAGTAATTCTTTGTTCAAAAAATCATAACTTTCAGAGTTGTGTATACATTTTTTAATATTATTATTACTAAAACTATTATTAAGCTTTAATGAGCTTAATCCATACGATTCTTTATTACATAACAAACCATTTTTTAATTTTAGCTCCATAACCGGCTGTTTTATAAATCCAAATAAATCACCGTACCACCTGATTCTGATTTTTTTTCTTAAAGAGACACCATAAATATTATCATGGTAACTTTTAAAACCTGCTGTATCAAAATAGATATTATTAATAAATCGCTGAGCATATATTTCTGAAAAAAATGCTGGATGAGATTTTATTAAATGGTCTACCTGTCCCCTGGTTATACCAGAGATCCTGAACTTACGTTCATATCTTACAACAGGTGGCTGTTTTTTCTTATTAATCACTTTTTTATATGTTTTTTATTTTAAAAACTGACTGTATAGCTGTTCCAAAGTAAAATGTCCGACACTTAAAGTTTTCAAATGACTTCGTTAATGTACGCAAGTACACTGCACTCAGTCATTTAAACGGACAGTTCAATTTGTACCAGCTGTAATATAAAGTATAAAAGCAAAATAATATTTACGCCAGCCCGGAAGTGGATTTTTTTTACTCTGTAGTAAGGCAGCAGCCATTAGAAGATCCGTTAACAAGCTGTCTAAAGCCTCTGTTTTTCTATTTTCGAATGATATAACTGCTGATAAACATTACTGGCTTTTCCAGTGATCACTTTTCCATTTAGATTCAAGATAGAGTCTTTTTCGATAATATACTTAGTATCTGTTTTCTTTATTCTGCCTGAAACAATAACTTCTGCTGCTCCAAATTCAGATTTTTTCTGATAAACCGCTATACCTGCTCTGTTATCTGATAAATCAATAGATCTAAAATTTATTTTACTATTATCTTTACCAGCAACCGCTATGTTAGAATTTGATATCTTTATATTATTACCTTCAACCATACTGTTTTCACCAGCACTTATACCCTTATCCCCGGCTCTGTTAATATAGATATCTATCAACTTAACTTCAGCACCAGAAACATCTATGCCATCATTACCTGAATTCAAAAAAAATGACTGCGAAATTTCTCCCTGGCCAAAGTCTATATCCAGAGCATCAGATTCCGTTTCTGAAAAAACAGTTTTTTCTATAGAAAATTTTGATCTAACAATATTAAGAGCATCTTCCGATTTATTGTTGGAAAAGGAACAATTTTTTATTGATACTGGAGATTCATAAAATGTAACAGCACCTGTCAGTTCCCAGCCATTAGACCCGGGATTTGAAAGACCTGTAAAATATACATTCTGAAAAATTGATTTTTCACCTGCATTAAGCAGCACCAGCCCCTGGCCTGAAGAATCATTAGAACTTATAACTATCGGTCTTTCCTCTGTACCGATAAAAAAGAAAGGAGAATATGATATTATCGCTGCATTATTTAAAAGATCAATATGAGTTCCCTTATGAGCATATAGCCTGTATCCTTCAGGAATTATCAAAGGTTTATTCAGAACAGATTTACCGGATTTAAAATAAATACTTTTTGTTTTTTTATCAATCACCAGGAATTTACATTTAAATATATCAGTTGACTTTCTAATAATATCTCTTTTTTTAAAGTTCTTTTGCTGATATGGCCAGGAGAAAACATTAGAGACCTTTAGCATTGATCTTCCAGTAAGCCTGTAGCTGAACTTCAACTGTTTATTAAGTAAATCCTGGCTTTTAATACCCTTGAGCAGAGCAAACCGGTGTGCAGAATAAACTACAGGCTTTGAAACAGTTCTTTTATCAATGATAATATTTTTTTCAGGTCTTGCCAGCACATTACCTTCTGCATCAACTATATTAAGAACTTCTACAGGGATCTGTTGTAAATTTCCAAAGCTGATATCAATAGTATTTTTTCCGCTGTGGTCAAGATATGCATAAACTGCTGTTATCGGATTCAGGGCCTTACGTATAGTATCCTGGTTTTTATAAATTATACTTTTATTAAAAACACGCCAGGGATATTCCTTATAAATCATACTGAGATTTTTATCAAAATCAAATTTAATCTCTTCAAAAAAACGCTGTATATATTCCGGGCTGGATACTCTTGTAAGTTCCTGAATATATCTTGTCATTAATTTATTGTCCTCAAATAAAGTAGAGAAAAATTTTGATTCAATACCAAAGACAGGATACTTTATATAAAAACCAGGCTGACCGTCAAAACCTGCTGGCTCTAGTTTTGAAGTAATCGGATTATAATAAAACCGTTGATTATGCCAGAATAACGCATGATGAGCGCCCATTAAGTCTGTTAAAGCTAAATATCTGGCCATTTTATCAACATCAAAAACATCACCGGCCTTCAACTCTCCATTCCTGAATTTTTCCAGTAATGTTACTGCCTTTATCAAGAGACCTTTTAAAACAGGGTCCTTCATTGTCCTGCTGGTCTGAAATAAATCAATATTACTTCTAAGATACGGATCTATTTCTGCCTGATAGTTTTCTATTCGCTCTTTCCATAGAAGATCTTCTGAGAATTTTAAAATCGGCCCCTCTCTTAACTTATTATTTTCAATAAGCCTTTTGTCAAAATGCTCCTCCAGTGCATAGAGCCCAAGATCTTTACCATTCAGAGTTACATTAATAAACTTATACCGGATTGATAACAGGCCTTCCCTTTTAAGTAACCTGTTATATACCCATTCATATAAATAATTTCTTGTTCCTGGCTGATGTATGGAAAATATTTTCATACCAAAAAGAGTATCATTACCCTTTACTTTAACCCTGAATGACCATTTATTACCTTTCAAATGATCAACCCAGTCTCCTTTTAAACGAAGCTTTACTCTTAACTCCTTATCTTTATATTTAACTCTTCCCGGCACATAATCATCAGGGTCTGATATTAGTATTCCCTTATTTAAGGCCATTTCTCTTTTATACGCCAGTTTCTGAAAATGCTTATATTTGATATCAATTATTATTCTTTCCGGGTCAGCTTTTAAACCTTTAAGATAGTTAACAGGAGTTTTAAAGGAAGATAATATCAGTGTTTTATGCTCATCTGTAATCTTTTTTCCTATATAAGAACCAAGAAAAAGAACAGCAACTGAGTAAAAAACAAAGCATATTAAGGCAATAATTACGCTAAAAAATAATATCAGGTTCTTTTTTTTTAATACTATCTTTTTTAATAAGTTTTCAGCTTCTTTTATTATCATTTAATAAAGGTGTTTATTATCAAGAAAACTTACTTTTATAGACCTGCTCATTTTCTGTAGTGCCATCTTTGCCTCATTTAAATCAGCAAAATCCATAATTTCTACTAAAAAAGCGGCCTCCAGCATCTCTTGTGTTTCATCAAATCTTTTAAGGTCAACAGCCTGGCAGTATTTTTTCAGGGCAGATATCACCTCCTGCAAATCAACTTTATCCGGCTCAAGGCAGGAGATAATGATATGCATATTATTATTATCTCTACTCTTATAAAATATCTTTTTTAAGATTATCACACTTATTATTATAAAAAATGCTGTTAAAGAAATAGTCCTTTGATCTGCACCAAGACCAAGGCCCATGGCAATACAAAGGAATAAATATGACAGCTCTTCAGGTTCTTTAAGTGCAGTACGAAATCTAACTATAGACAAAGCTCCCACTAAACCAAGAGAAAGTGCTAAAGATGATTTGACAATAGTGATAATAAGCATTGTTGTCATAGTTATCAAAACAAAATTACGAGAAAAGGTTTTCCTGTTTGATAAAGAATTACCAAACTTTATATAAACCATACCTAAAATAGATGCCAGAACAGCTGCCAGCAGGAAATTAACTACAAACTCGACTACTGGAAGCTGGACACTGGATGTTGCTAAAAATTGCTCAAATGCTTGAATTTTGCTCATTTTATTACCCTTCTTTAATCACAGATGCATTATATATAGCTGGTACAAATTGAACTGTCCGTTTAAATGGCTGAGTGCAGTGTACTGGCGTACATTAACGAAGTCATTTGAAAACTTCAGTGTCGGATATTTTACTCTGGAACAGCTATAATATCAAAGTATAGCAAATTATAACCTGTTCAGAAACTCAGCCGACTAAGAAATAATCTTTAGCAGATCATAAAAACAGTGCATAGCAATTATAAATTAAGTTATAATAAAACCAGATGAAAATACTGATTATAAATACTTCATACGGATCAGGTGGAGCTGCAAAAACTGCTCGAACTATTTTCAATAAATTAAATAACTCATCAGAGTTTTCTGCCTGCTTTGCTTATGGTAGACAGCCAGTAACTTCTAATAAAAACACCTTTAAATTCACATCTCTTATCGAAAATACAGTAGACGCTTTGATAGTACGAGCTACAGGTATAGAAGGATCAGGAACCGCATTTGCCACAAAAAAATTAATTAAACATATTAAAAAAGAGAAGTATGACCTGATTCATATACATAATATGCATGGTTATTATCTTAATTACTATAAACTTATTCCATTTCTTAAGCAAAATAATGACAGGGTTATATGGACATTACATGACGAATGGTCCTTAACCTGGCTGCCTGGATACAGCACTGGCTGCAGCCACTGCAGAACCGGAAGTGGTACCTGTACTAATATCTATACATATCCTGGAACATACAACTATACCTTTACAGCCTCCATTCTTAAAAGAAAACAGTCTGTATTAAAAAACTGGAGCCCGACTATTGTATGTCCATCTCAAGACCTTGCCGACCAGGTTATGGGGTCGTATCTAAAAAACCAGGATATACAGGTCATTCATAACGGTATTGATACAGAACTGTTCAGACCTGCCAGAGACAAAAGAAAACTTAGAACCAGGTATAATCTGCCTGCTGATAAAAAGATAATTCTAGTTTCGTCTGCTGATATTAGAAATAAAATAAAAGGAATAAAATTTGTTCTGGATATAATAGATTATTTTGATCCAGATAAATTTGTCTTCCTGATCATTGGAAAAGGCTGTTTCAATACTAAAAACACTATTAATTACGGATTCGTAAACAATGAACAGGAAATGAGTGACCTTTATGCATCATCAGATATTTACTGTTTCCCTTCTCTTGCTGAAATATGTCCATTTTCTGTTCTGGAGTCCATGGCCTGCGGACTGCCTGTTATTGGCTTTGATATAAAACCGCTAAGAGAAATTATATGTAATGACAATGGTATACTTGTTGAAACAAAAAATACTCAAAAGTTATATTCTTCAATTAAACTTATACTGGAAAACGAAAAAACTCTCCATAATTTCAGCAGAGCTGCCAGAAATCATATAGTAAGCAATTTTTCAATAAATATAATGATAAAAAAATATTT
>JAAEMD010000319.1 GCA_024225875.1 bacterium | reverse complement strand
TGAAACTTCGTTCGGATAAAGAATATGACTTTCTGATTAAAGGTACAGGGTTTTATGATGATCTACTATCTGAATTATATCAGATTATGGGCGGTGAAATAATTTATGAAAAGCCGGTGTCCATTTCAAATTATGTTGAAAAGTTTAAAATAGGCAGAAAAAATGGCGAGCAGCTGCGGATGGATTTGGCTTCATCATCAGTGAATCAGCTCAGTACTTTGTTCTTGTTTCTTAAATATTGGGCAAAGTCAGAGCGAAATTTTTTAATGATAGATGAACCTGAAGAGAACTTGCATCCGGAAAATCAAGTATTGTTACTTAACTTGCTTTTAGAGTTCGTTGCAAATAATCGTTTGTTAATTACAACACATAGTCCGTTAATTGCGGAAGTGGTAAATAATTATTTGGTTTTGAACCAACTTGAAAATAAGGAAGAAGTGATGAAAGAGTTCAATCTGTCTGATACAGATATCGGTCCGGATAATACAGGAATTTATTTCTTCCAAGGAGAAACCGTTGTTGAACACAAAATTGAAAACTACGGGACAATATTTACATCATTTAAGCTTGCCCAGGACAAGGTGTATGGCTTGGGGGAAAAGCTTAGTGATTTAATGTTCAGCCAATTGAACAAATAACATGTTCTCCATCAGCGGGCAGCAACGATAAACAACATGGCGGCAAAAATATGTTCCCTATAAAAAATATCAGAGAATATATAACAAATAAATTGGATGAAATAACCGTCCTAAGAAAATTTCGAGATAATACTGGTATCCTGACTGTAGCAGAAACAGCGGACAGCAACGATGAAGACAGAAAGCAACATGGCGACAAGGAATTGCTGAACAAAGTTGAAATCAGATCAGTTCCAATTGACAATGTATGGGTATTTGAAAATGAATTTAGTCAGCAACCAAATATTGCTGACAGATTAATCAATGACCAGAGGGGGGCATTTACAAGCGCAGGAAGAAAGGTTGAAAAAACTATTATATATTATAAGTCCAACAGATTATATCTTTTCATGATTGAAATGAAAAGAACAATCAGCCCAAGAAAAATGCAGGAAGATGTGGTAAAAAAATTTGAAAACTCACTGTCAACTTTGTCCGTATTTATTTCGGCTCATTTTGAGTTTCCTCAATTCGAGGATGCTGGAATCTATCCTGTTGGGATTTGCTGTTATAATTATTATGAGGATCTGAATCCTTCTCGCAACAGAGATCCGAAGCGGATTGCCGGTAATGTAAGAATAAAATATGCCAATGGAGACAGGTTAATACTATTGCCAATAGAGCCGATAGGGTTAAACAGGATGAAGTCTCCTATATTCTTTTTTGAAAATCCAAATCGAAACCCAGTGACAAAAGGCTTCACTATTGAGTTAGATAATATTATAAGTGAAATTGAGAATATTGGTAACATGTTAAGTTGATGACTTTTTGCAGAGATGGAAGAATACATTCGAATTATCAGCGCCAGAACATTAACATCCGCAGAAAGGAGGCGTTATGAACAAGGACACTTCAGTCGGTAATTATAAGGAAGGGATTCCGGATGAGGAAATGCCCGAATTGAGAGATGAAGATTTTGCCAGAGCAAAACCAAATCGTTTTGTTAAGCATATGTTCAGGTTGGATGAAGATATAGCGGCTTATTTCAAAACACCGCAGGAAGTCAACGAAGCCTTGAGATTAGTGATTCAATTGAGTCAAATGATTTCACATAAATAATGGGTTTCGCAATTAAGCACCATGCTCATAAACCTGGACGTTCACTGCGTTCACGATAGTTATAAGCGATGTTATGTGGTTTTAATGTAAAAGCCCTGAATGAATCCATCAACGCCTGTTATCAAAACATTGGGCGACTTATCAATGAAAAAAATATTTGGGAAAATAAGATTCGTCTTAATACTTAATACTTAGTCTGCTGGCAAATATCAATTGTTTAAGGCATTCCACGGGAAACAGGGTCGGGCCGCCGTAAGCTACTGTAAAAATAATAAAATAGCTGAAAATAAGGCCGATTTTTGGGCTTAAACGGCTATTTTGCAAAACTGACCGTTTAATGGGGACTTTTTAAAGTCCTGTTAAGGAGGGCAGAAAATTTCTTTCCTATACAACTTGCAATGTAATTTTATTTTATCTTTACAATTTTGTCTTGATCTGTTCTTTTTTATATTGTAGATATGTCTTTTATGGGAGGAGATTTCGACATGAAATGGTCAGAAATAAAAAAACAGTATCCAAACAAATTCATTTTGAT